>DATBKA010000111.1:0-1657 GCA_036556105.1 Ilumatobacteraceae bacterium
AAGAACGTCTCGGCGAGCGGCATCTGCACCTCGCCGCCGTCGGCGAGCGCGTCGAAGATCCGCTTGGCCTCCGGCACGTCGGCAACCGAGTGAGCGACGCACATCCCGTCGACCTTGCCCTTGAAGTTGCCCATCGGGTCGTCGGCGCCCATCAACACGGCGTCGCCGTGGGTGAGCGCGGCGTGCATGATCGCATTTGGGTCGACGTCGGGAGGTGGTGTCGAACCGGGCTCGGACGGCATGTCGCTCATCGTCATCACGAAAAGTTCGCCGCCGAAGACTTGCTTGTACTTGTCGAACGCCTGGCGACAGTTGCCGGCGAAGCTGAGGTAGGGGCGAAAGGTCATCGGTGTCTCCCTTGTATCGGTGAACGGTTGTCGTCAGCTTGGACGGGCTGCTGGTCGGGAACTCATCGGTTGGTCGGTGGTGGCGGGCCGGGTCTGCGCCGGAGCCGCGCTGGGTACCATGCCCATCCGTGACGCAAGCCATCTTCGCGCCGTCGGATCTCGAGGTGTTCCGCAGGCCACTGACCGGTTACTGCTACCGGATGCTGGGCTCGGGCTTCGAGGCCGAAGACGCTGTACAAGAGACGATGCTGCGCGCCTGGCGCCACGCTGAGGACTTCGAGGGCCGGTCACAGGTGCGCTCGTGGCTGTACCGCATCGCCACGAACGTCTGCATCGACATGAGCCGCCAGGTCCAACGGCGAGCTCGGCCGATGGCGACCGGCCCGTCCTCTCCGCCTGATGAAGCTCTGCTCGGAGCCGCGCTCCCGGAAGCGCTGTGGGTCACGCCGATCGCCGATGCCCGTGTGTTGGCCGACAACGTGGATCCCGCCGAGATCGCCGAGCAACGCGACACGATCCGGCTGGCGTTCATCGCTGCGCTGCAGCACCTGCCGGCGCGCCAGCGGGCGGTGCTCATCCTCCGTGAGGTGCTGCACTGGCAGGCGACTGAGGTGGCGGAGCTGCTCGAGATGAGCGTGGCCGCGGTCAACAGCGCCTTGCAGCGAGCACGGGCGACGCTCGACACGTTGCCGGACGGTGGCGAGACCACGCCGCTCGACGAGGTCGACCCTGGGTTGCTGCAGCGATACGTCGACGCCTTCGAGCGGTACGACATCGACAGTCTGGTGACGCTTCTGCACGAGAATGCTGTGCAGTCGATGCCGCCGTTCGAGATGTGGATCGAAGGCGCCGCCAACATCGGCCAGTGGATGGTTCAGCCGGGCCCGAGCGCGTGTCGCGGCTCGCGGTTGGTGCCCACGTTCGCCAACGGCTGCCCCGCGTTCGGCCAGTACCGGCGCGATCCCCGCGGTGGATATGCGCCGTGGGCGATCCAAGTTCTGGAGATCCGCGGCTCGGAGATCGTCGAGCTCAGCTTCTTCCTCGATCAACTCGATCACGTGCGGCTGTTCCCGTCCTTCGGGCTGCCGTTGCATCTCGACGACTGACCGTCGTGGATCACCGATCCGTCGCCGCGGAGATCGATGCGGAGTTGCAGGCGAGAGGCGATCCCGATCGCGCCGAACAGGAGAAGGCATACCTCAAGAGCGACCGGCAGCACTATGGCGTGTCCGTGCCGGCGATCCGCGAGGTCGCCAAGGGTGTCAAGCGACGGCATCCTGACATGTCCACTGCGGAGCTCACCGCGCTCG
>DATBKA010000112.1:0-5593 GCA_036556105.1 Ilumatobacteraceae bacterium
GCATCTCGGCGACGAGCGGGATGTGGGTGTTGATCCAAACGCAGCCGAAGTCGAGCCGCTTGGCCATGCGCATCCCGCGGCCGAAGTCCCTCGTCCACACGCTGGAGGCCAGCCCGTACTCGACACCGTTGGCCCAACGAACCGCCTCGTCCTCGTCGGAGAACCGCTGCACGGTGATGACCGGCCCGAAGATCTCGTTCTGGATCATCTCGTCGTCTTGGTGCAGTCCACTGATGACGGTCGGCTCGTAGAAGAACCCCTTGCCGTTGATCGCGCTGCCGCCGGCCGCG
The DNA here is from genome assembly GCA_036556105.1 of Ilumatobacteraceae bacterium. Taxonomy (GTDB): domain Bacteria; phylum Actinomycetota; class Acidimicrobiia; order Acidimicrobiales; family Ilumatobacteraceae; genus JAENVT01. The sequence continues at coordinate 291 of DATBKA010000112.1, forward strand.
ACGGTCGCATGCGCGGGGGCGCGCTCGACCAGCCCGCTGACTCTGGCGAGTTGGTTGGGGTTGTTGACCGGTCCGTACAGCACGTCCTCGTTGTCGGGCATCCCCGTCTGCGTACCCTTGGCCTGCTCGGCGAGCGCGGCGACGAAGTCGTCGTAGACGCCGGGCCCGGCCAGCACCCGCGTTGCCGCGGTGCAGTCCTGGCCGGCATTGAAGTACCCGGCGACGGCGATGCCTTCAGCGGCTGCGGCGATGTCGGCGTCGTCGAACACGACGACCGGCGCCTTGCCGCCGAGCTCGAGGTGGCAGCGCTTGAGGGTGTGCGAGGCAGCGGCGGCAACTTCCATGCCGGCGCGCACTGAACCGGTGACGCTGACCAAGCCAGGGATCTCGTGGGAGACCATGGCGCGGCCGGTGTCGCGATCGCCGCAGACGACGTTGAACACTCCAGCTGGGAAGAACTCGGCAGCGAGCTCGGCGAGCAACGTGGTACTGGCCGGCGTGGTGTCGCTGGGCTTGAGCACCACCGTGTTACCGGCCGCCAGCGCCGGCCCGAACTTCCACACGGCCATCATCATCGGGTAGTTCCACGGGGCGACCTGCGCGCACACGCCGATCGGCTCGCGCCGGATCATCGAGGTCATGTTGCGCATGTACTCACCGGCGCTCTTGCCTTCGAGATGTCGCGCCGCGGTGGCGAAGAAGCGGATCTGATCGACCATCGGCGGGATCTCTTCGCTGCGCGTCAGGTGCTTGGGTTTGCCAGTGTTCTCGACTTCGAGCGCGATCAACTCATCGGCGCGGCTCTCGACCGCATCGGCGAGCCGGAACAGCGCCAGCGACCGTTCACTCGGTGTGCTGTCGCGCCAGGTCTCGAACGCGGTGGCCGCCGCCTCCATTGCCCGGTCGATGTCGGCCTCACCCGAAAGCGGTGCCGTGCCGTATTGCTCGCCGGTCGCCGGGTTGACCACGGCAGTGGTGCGCCCGTCCGCCGCGTCGACGTGTTGACCGTTGATGAAGTTGCGGAACGCCTTCATGCGTCTCAATCCCCTTTGCGTGCGCCTCGTTGCGAACGGGTGCCGATCTTGACCTATCCGATCACAGGGCGCAACACGAACTTGCTCTCTGTGCGAGCCACACCTGCCTCGGCCTTCAACCAACGGATGAAGGCGTCGAGACCCTCGGCTCCGGCGCAATCGACGATCACCGTGTAGTCCGCCGGGCCGGTGACGTACAGGGCCAGTTCGACCTCGCTGCGCTCCGACAGACGACTTTCGAACTCGCCGGGATCCGAGCCCGCAGGGAGGCTGACGTCGATGACGGCGCGGACGTCGCGACCCAGCGCCGCAGGATCGATCTTGGCGCGATAGCCGCGGATCACGCCGTTGGCTTCCAGGCGACGGACCCGGTCGGCCACCGAGCTCGGCGCCATGTGCACCGCATCGGCGAGCTCGCGCCAACTGATTCGTCCCTCACGCTGCAGGATTTCGACGATTCGACGGTCGAGAGCGCTTACAGCCATGTGATCATCGGTCATTCGCCGATCTTGTCTCATCATTGCCCGTTGATCAACGGTTCTGCCGAGCGCAGACTGCGCTGATGACCTCACCCGTGATTCGCACCGTCGGAGTACCGAAGGAGATCAAGGACAACGAGTACCGGGTGGCGATGACGCCCGACGGGGTGCGCGAGTTCGAGCGACTCGGGATCAACGTCTTCGTCGAGACCGGCGCGGGCGTCGGTGCCAGCTTCCGCGACTCCGATTACGCGGCCGCCGGCGCACAGATCGTGCCGACCGCAGCCGACGCGTGGGCCCAGGAGATGGTCGTCAAGGTCAAGGAACCGAAACAGGAGGAGTTCCGCTTCCTGCGCGGCGACCTCACCCTGTTCACCTACCTGCACCTCGCCGCCTACCCGGCGGTGGCCCAGGCGTTGATCGATTCGCGTTGCACCGCGCTCGCCTACGAGACGGTCCAACTCGAGACCGGCGCATTGCCACTGCTCGCACCGATGAGCGAGGTCGCCGGTCGGCTGGCACCGCAGATGGGTGCTCACTACCTCGAACGTCACAACGGCGGTCGGGGCGTGCTGATGGGTGGAGCACCGGGCGTGCAACCTGCCAAGGTCGTCGTGCTCGGCGCGGGCAACGTCGGTTGGAACGCGGCATGGATCGCCGCCGGCATGGAGGCCGAGGTGGTGTTGTTCGACAAGAACCTCGACCGGCTGCGTTGGGTGGACCAGATCAACAAGGGACGGATCGTCACGCTGGCGTCAAACCGCGGCTCGCTGGAGCGCAACATCGCCGACGCCGACCTCGTGATCGGCGCCGTGTTGGTGGCCGGCGGTCGAGCACCGGTCGTCGTCACCGAAGACATGGTGCGCACGATGAAGCCCGGCGCGGTGATCGTCGACGTGGCCATCGACCAAGGCGGTTGCATCGAGACGATTCACGAGACGACCCACCACGACCCGGTGTACGAGGTGCACCACGTGTTGCACTACGCCGTCGGCAACATGCCTGGAGCGGTGCCGCACACCAGCACCTACGCGTTGACGAACGCGACGCTCCCCTACCAGCTCGAGGTGGCGATCCACGGAGCCGCCGGCGGCTGCCGCCGAGACAGCGCACTCGGGATGGGACTCAACACCTACGCCGGCCTCGTCACCAACGCCCCGGTGGCCGAGTTCCTGCAGACGCCATTCATCGAGCCCCTCGCCGCCCTCAACTGACCCGAGTGTTTCAAGGCACCCAGGTCGCCTCGAAACACTCGGTATGGCCTAGCGTCTCCGCATGGCAACGCTTGCGTCGGAACTCGACCTGCCGGAGATCACTCTCGCCGACGGCAACTACGACCAACGGCACGCGTTGCGCAAGTCGCTGCGGCCCGATCAGTGGTTGGTGCGCAATGTGTTCGGCTATGCCGTGATTCGCTACGACGACGCGACAGCGATCCTGCGCGACAAGCGCTGGCACAGCGCCACGAGCAAGATCCCGGAGCTGATGGGCATCACGCATCCAGCGTTCCTCGAACGTCAGCAGGTCAACATCCTCGGCGCCGAGGGCGACGTGCACACGAGGTTGCGCCGCCTCGTCGCCCCTGCTTTCTCGCCGCGCGCCGCCGATCGTCTCCGGCCGTTCATGCGCGATGTGATGAACGGCCTCGTCGACAAGGTCACCCCTGCCGGTCGCGCCGACTTCACCGCGGACATCTGCGAGCCGTACCCGATCCCGATCATCTGCGAGCTGCTCGGTGCGCCGAAGCAGGACTGGCAGTTGTTCAGCCGCTGGGCCAGCGACATCCTCGAGATCTTCTCGGTCGATGTCGTCGACAAGCTCGACCTGATCATCCGCACGCAGGACGAGCTCGGTGACTACACACGCGGCCTGATCGCCGAACGGCGCAGCAAGCCTGCTGAGGATCTGCTCACCGACCTGATCGCTGCCGAGGAGGCCGGCGACAAGCTGAGCAACGACGAGCTGGTGATGATGGTCAACGCCGTGATCGTCGGTGGTACGGACACGACGCGAAACCAACTGGGATGCGCGGTCGCCCTGTTTGCCGATCACCCGGATCAGTGGACCCTGCTCGCCGAGCAACCCGACCTCGCTCCGCGTGCCGTCGAGGAGGCGATGCGTTACTTCGGCGCGGTGCGTGGCACGGCGCGGTTCGCCAGCTGCGACATCGAGTACCGCGACGTGCTGTTCCCGGCGGGGACGTTCGTCTCGATCGGAATCGCCGAGGCCAACCGCGACTCGGCGGTGTTCACCGAGCCGGAACAGTTCGACATCACGTCCGTCGCTGCGAGCCAGCCGCAGCTCACCTTCGGGTCAGGCATCCACTACTGCCTCGGCGCCGCGCTCGCCCGCGCCGAATTGCAGGAAGCACTGCCCCTGCTCGCGCGACGCATGCCGAAGTTGGCGGTCGACGGGCAGATCACGTGGAAGCCGGAGGGCGTCGGCATCTTCGGGCCGGCGCAGATGCCGGTCACGTTCGCCCCCGGCCACTGATCGCCCGCCCCGGCCACTGATCGGCGCCCGGCCAGTCCGCCGCTCCGCATGGGCGCGCCGCGTGCCACCCGTGGCATATTCCCGCGCCCAAGCCACTCGCATGGGCGCGCCGCGTGCCACCCGTGGTGTGTTTTCGCGCCCAAGGCGGTGCCGGGCACCAATCGCCGAGCGGATCAGTTGCCGAGCATGCCGTAGGCGTAGGTCGGCTTGAGACGGACGACGACCCGCTTGTCGGCGACCATCGCCCGCCGGTAGTCGTCCCAATCGGGATGCTCGCCCACCGCGGCCCGGTAGACCTCGATCAGTTCCTCGACGCCGGGGTCGTCGGCTTTGGTCGAGACCTCAGACATCTCGGCCTCGCCTTCCAACACGACGTACCCCCAGAAGTCGTCTTGGGTGACGTACAGCGAAGCTCGGGGATCGCGCAGGAGGTTGGCGTGCTTGGCCCGGTTCGCCGTGATCGAGATCTTGATCACGTCACCGATGACGACGTGGGTGATGTTGGAGAGCTGCGGGCGGCCGTCGCGTTTGAGAGTGACGAGCACGCCGTTCTTGCGGGCGCGGGCGAAGTCGAGGGCTCGAGTGACATCCATGCCGGGCGACAACGCCCGAGCGAACGAGGGTGTTCCCGATCAGCGCTGCAGCAACAGCGCGGCGAGCCGTTCCAGGCCGGCGACGCGACTGCCCTTGACGAGCACCGCGTCGTCGGCGCCGACCGTCAGCAGGTCGACCTCGATGTCGATCGAGGCGCGCACGCCGTAGAGATCCGTACCGATGGCAATCAGCTCGACCTCGCGCTCCAAGGCATAGCGGGCGATCGCCTGGTGCTCGGCGTCGGCATCGCTGATCTCCGCCATCACCCCGAGGATCGCCACCCTCCGCTTTGCCGGGAGATCGAGCAGGGCATCGATCGCGGCGCGCATCGACGTGGGGTTGGCGTTGTACGAGTCGTTGAGGATCAACGCGCCCGACGCGGTCCGTTCGATCTGCATCCTCAGCGCGGTGAGCCCGACTTCGCGCAACGCGGCAGCGCCGGCGGCGAGATCACCACCGACCACACCGACGCATGCCAACGCGGCCGCGGCGTTGTGTGCCATGTGCCGTCCACTCACGGACAACTCGACATCCGCCGAGCCCCACGGCGTCTCGACGACGAACGACGGCCGCGCCAGTTCGTCGACCACGAGCCGCGTGACACGCACGTCGGCGTCCGCGGATTCGCCGAACATCACGCAACTCGCCTCGGTGACGGCGCTCATCCGGCGAACGCGATGATCGTCGGCGTTGAGGATGGCGA
>DATBKA010000113.1:0-2150 GCA_036556105.1 Ilumatobacteraceae bacterium
GTGCAACGAGGTCAACACGATGCCCGGCTTCACACCGATCTCGATGTATCCCAAGTTGTGGATCGCCAGCGGCATGACCTACTCGGAGCTGATCGACGAGCTCGTCCAACTGGCCGTCGAACGGCACGCCCGCCAACGCCGCAACACCGCCCGCTGACGTCGGCCTTCGCCGGAAGTCCGGCTGCAGGCTTGCACAACGGAAGCGTGGGGCCGGACTTCGCCACTAAGCGGGCGCGAGGGCGGCGCGCAGGAAGGCCAGCAACTCGGCGCGTAGCCGGCGCAGACCGGCGGCCGACGGCTGCCAGCCGACGACGCGCAGCGCTTCCGGCTCGGTGGCGATCCCGGTGACTGTCGCGTAACACAGCGAGGCGACCAGGCGCGGGTCGGCACGGCGCAGCCGACCGGCGTTCATCTCCCGCTCGAGGAAGGCACAGGCCCGATCGACCAGCGGACCGAGGTCGGCAGCGAGGCGCTCGCCGACCGACGCCGGCAGCCGGCTGACCTCGCGCACCAGACCGAGCAGAGCCGGGCGGCGCACGGCCGGCCGGAACACGGCGCGAACCACGGCGTCGATCTGATCGAGAGGATCATCGGCTGCGGCGCGGACAGCGGCGTCGATGACCACCGTGAGCTCCTGAGCTGCGGCGACGAGCACCTCTTGGATGAGATCGTCCTTGCTCGGGAACCAGTAGAGCAGGGTCTGCTTGGCGACGCCGACCTCGGCGGCGATGACGTCGAGCGACACTGCGTCGACGCCGCGACGGCCGAACAGATCGGTCGCGGCATCGAGGATTCGGTCGCGAGTCGGCGTCTTCATAGGCTCTCTACCAAATGGTAGACAATTGTGCTAAGAATTGGCAGGATGATTCGCGAGAACCTTGCCGCCAAGCGCATCGCCATCACCGGGAGCACCGGGTTCGTCGGTACCGCGCTCGTCGAACGACTGCTGCGATCCGTACCGGACTGCCACCTCGTTCTGCTCGTGCGACCGAGCAAGCGCCACTCCGTGGCCGAACGGGTCCGCCGCGAGATCTTCAAGAACGACGCCTTCGACCGGTTGCGGCGCGATCTCGCCAACACCGACGAGCCGTTCGAGGCGATGGTGGCCCGACGAGTGACGACGGTCAGTGGCGACGTCACCAGCGACGGCCTCGGACTCAAGGGCGACGATCTGGCGACGTTCACCGCATGCGACGTCGTCATCCACTCCGCCGCGGCCGTGGCGTTCGACTCGCCGCTCGACTCCGCCGTCGAGATCAATCTGATGGGTCCGACGCGGATCGCCGACACACTGAATGCGGCCGGGGTCGCGCCTCACCTCGTCGCCGTCAGCACGTGCTACGTCGCCGGCAACCGGCGCGGTTCAGCGCCGGAGGAACTTGTCAGCGAAGGGCCGTTCGATCTCGGTCTCGACTGGCGCAAGGAGGTCGCCGCGGCCCGTCGGCTGCGCAGCGACACCGAGGCGCTCAGCCGCCAGCCCGACAATCTCGTCCACTTCCGCAACGAGGCACGCCACGAGTTGGGCGCAGCCGGCGCGCCGGCGCTGGCAGCCAAGACGGAGAGCATCCGCGAGGACTGGGTGAAGGATCAGCTCGTCGAAGCCGGCCGGGCCCGCGCCGCGAGCGTCGGGTGGCCGGACGCGTATGCGTTCACCAAGGCGCTCGGCGAGCAGGCGCTGACCGAGGTCAAGGGCAACGTTCCGGTCTCGATCGTGCGCCCGTCGATCATCGAGTCGGCGCTCGCCGAACCGTTCCCCGGTTGGATCCGCGGCTTCCGGATGGCCGAGCCGGTGATCCTCAGTTACGCCCGCGGTCTGCTCAAGGAGTTCCCGGGAGTTCCGGAGGGGACGGTCGACGTCATTCCCGTCGACCTGGTCGTCGCCGCGATCATCGCCGTCGCCGCCGTCGGGCCGGACGAGGCGCCGCGCATCACGCAAGTGGCGAGTGGCTCGCGCAACCCGCTGCACTACAAGACGCTCGTCGACAACATCCGCGAGTGGTTCACCGCTCATCCGTTGTACGACTCGGAGGGCCAGCCGATCGTCGTCCCCGAGTGGCAGTTCCCGGCTCGCGGTCGTGTCAAGAAGCAGCTCGAGCGAGCGAAGTCGATCGCCGAGAAGACAGAACGCGTCCTGCAGTCGCTTCCGTTGC
>DATBKA010000114.1:0-1956 GCA_036556105.1 Ilumatobacteraceae bacterium
ACGCCCCCAACCGCTCGAGATATGGGATCAGCGGAAGCATCAGATCGACGCCCTTCTGATCGGCGAGGCGGGTGACCATCGTCAGCAACGGCCCGCCGCCGTCGCTCAGCGCGTGCTCGTCCAACAACTGGCGCCGCACCATCGTCTTCGGCGATGTGTCGTCCGCGGAATACGGCGCCTTCACGTACGGATCGTGCTGCGGATCCCACTCGACGACATCGATCCCGTTGAGGATGCCGGCCAGGCGATCACCCTTGTCGCGCAGCGGGCCGTCGAGACCGAACCCACCCTCCGGTGTCGTGATCTCCGCCGCGTAGTGCGGGCTGACTGCGACGACGATGTCTGCGAGGCGGATCCCCCCGAGCAGCGGGTTGCAATCGCCCCACTGCTCGAACGCGCCGACGTGGTGGCGCAACGTGCGCAGCCATCCGGGGTTGGTGCGTCCCTGGTAGGCGAGCGTATGGATCGTCAGCATCGTCGGCGGGCGCCGAGCGAGGTGGCCCAGCGCCGCACACGTGTGCCAGTCGTTGAGGTGCAGCACGTCGGGGCGGGTGTGCTCGGTCAACGCCGCGATCGCCGCCGAGAACGCCATGAACCGGCGATCGTTGTCGGGCCAGCCGTGCCCATCGGGCTGGAGGTAGGGATGGCTGCGCGTCAGCCCATGGGCTTGGATCAGCGTGATCTCCCCGATGCCGTCGACCACCCCGGAACGAGCCTGGGCCGGGCCCGCCCATTCGGGCACATCGAGCTTGACGATCTTCTCGCGGCTCATCGGCGTCGTGAAGTAGTCCGGCAGCACGACCTCGACGTCGACACCTTGCCGGCGCAGCTCGGCGACGAGCCCGGAGGCGGCGGCAGCCAACCCGCCGACGCGCGCCAGCGGGGCGAACTCCGCTGTCGCGAACAGCACCTTCACGGTCGCGAACCTTACCGAGTGTTTCGAGGTGGACTGGGTGCCTCCAAACACTCGGTACGGGTAGCGTCTGCGGACGATGTCGAAGGTGCTGACCACGCTGCCCAAAGGCGAACGAGTTGGGATCGCGTTCAGCGGTGGGCTCGACACGTCGGCCGCCGTGGCCTGGATGCGCCACAAAGGGGCACTGCCGTGCGCGTACACGGCCGACCTCGGCCAAGCCGACGAGGCCGACCTCAACAGCGTGCCCGAGCGGGCCAAGCAGTACGGCGCCGAGCTGGCACGGTTGGTCGACTGCCGGACCGAGCTCGTGCGCGAAGGTCTGATGGCACTGCAGTGCGGCGCGTTCCACATCACGACCGCAGGAAAGACGTACTTCAACACCACGCCGCTCGGCCGGGCTGTCACCGGCACGCTGCTCGTGCGGGCGATGCAGAACGACGACGTGCACATCTGGGGCGACGGCAGCACATACAAGGGCAACGACATCGAGCGCTTCTACCGGTACGGGCTGCTGGTCAACCCCGACTTGCGCATCTACAAGCCGTGGCTCGACGACGACTTCGTCAGCGAGCTCGGCGGCCGCACCGAGATGAGCGAGTTCCTCGTCGCCCAGCAACTGCCGTACCGCGACAGCGTCGAGAAGGCCTACTCCACCGACGCCAACATCTGGGGGGCGACGCACGAGGCCAAATCGCTCGAAGAGCTGAGCACCTCGATCGACATCGTCGAGCCGATCATGGGCGTCGCCCACTACCGCGACGATGTCGAGATCGCCGCCGAGACCGTTGCGGTCGGCTTTCACGAGGGCTGGCCGGTCACCCTCAACGGGGAGGAGTTCGCGTCAGCGGTCGACCTCGTCGTCGCCGCCAACGCGATCGGCGGCCGCCACGGCCTGGGCATGAGCGACCAGATCGAGAACCGCATCATCGAAGCCAAGAGCCGCGGCATCTACGAGGCCCCCGGGATCGCCCTGCTGTACATCGCCTACGAGCGCCTCGTCAGCGCGATCCACAACGAGAGCACCATCGACAACTACCGCA
>DATBKA010000115.1:0-3568 GCA_036556105.1 Ilumatobacteraceae bacterium
GAGTGGCCATTCGGCTTCGCCACGGATGACATGACCTGGGATCTCTCCAAACTTCTCGAGAAGGAGCCAACGTGAACCACCATTGCCGTCGCTCGGCACTGATCCGCAACCTCGTCGCCGTCGCCGCGGCAGCCGTCGTCGCAGCCGGATGCGGCAGCGATGCCAAATCGAGCGACGCGACGTCCGCTGCCGCAAGCTCATCGATCGGTATCACGTCGGTGTGGGCACGCACGTCGCCAATGGTTGCCAACGCCGGTGCCGTCTATCTCGCCATCACCAACTCCGGCGCGGCGGACGACGCCCTTGTCGGCGTGAAGGTTGATGCGTCCGTGGCGATGAGCGCGCAGATGCACGAAACCGTCCCGGCGACGAACACGATGCCTTCGGCGACAACGATGCCTGGCGCCGAACCGATGATGGTGATGCAGCCGGTCGACCGGATCGTCGTGCCTGCAGGCGGCTCGGTGGCCCTCGCCCCAGGCGGCTACCACATCATGCTGATGGACCTGGCCACTCCCCTGGTCGCCGGAGACAAGGTCGACCTCACGCTCACCTTCGAGAAGTCAGGCGACAAGGTCGTGACTGCCGATGTCCGCGACACTGCACCGTGACACGACGCAGCGGGTGCTGCGGGCCCTGACCATCGGCTTGATCGCCGCGGTGGCGGTGGTGCCTGCGTCGTGCGGCGGAGGATCCGGTGGCAAAGGCAAGGTCGTCGAGATCGTTGTCCCCGCAGGGACCCAGGACAAGCTCGACCGCGGCGAGATCGTCGACATCATGCCTGCTGAGCTGTACTTTCGCATCGGCGACGTGCTGCGCATCCGCAACAATGACCGCGCCGCCCAGTACGTCGGTCCGTACGTCGTCCAGGCGGGTGAGCAGTTCGAGCTGAAGTACGGCGCGACGGGAAGCTACGGAGGGTTGTGCAACCTGTCCGGCGGTAACACCTACAAGATCGTGATCACCGCGTGATCGAACGATCGTCGCCGAGTCTCGTCGCCGCGATTCTGGCGGCGGTGACGTTCGCCGTTGCGAGTTGCAGCAGCACGAGTCCCGCCTCGTACTCCGCCAAGGATCTGAACAGCGGTGCAACCGTTTCGCTCGCTGCTCTCCGTGGCGCGCCTGTGCTGCTCGTGAGCTGGACGACGTGGTGCACCGAATGTGACGAAGAGCTGGCTGGCCTTCAAGCGTTCGCCGGCTCGGATTCCGCCGCAGGGATCACGATCGTCGCCGTCAACCTCGACGCGGCCGATGTCACCGACCAGATCAATGCCAAGATCGCCAAACACGGCCTCACCACGTCGTTGTGGCGTGACAAGCGCAACGAATTCAAGCGTGTGTTCGGCGCGCTCGGGGTGCCGACCACTGTTCTCGTGAACTCGCGCGGCGACGTCGTTGGCACGTTCCCAGGTGCCGTCGACTTCGACGACGAGCGGATTCTCGACGCGCTCGATCACGTCCGGAAGACCTGACCGAAATGGGCCTGCCATCCGCACTCCTGGCGGCCGGGGGTGAGCAGGTGCGTGACGGCTCGCTGCTGATCGCCATCCCGATCGCGGTCGCCGCCGGGCTCGTCTCGTTCCTGTCCCCGTGCGTGCTGCCACTGGTGCCCGGATACCTGTCGTACGTTACGGGCACGTCCGCCCACGACCTCGCCGACGGCTCGAGCGCGGCAACGCCGACGCACTCGGCGCGGCAGACCGCACTCGGCGCACTCGGATTCGTGCTCGGCATCTCGATCGTGTTCATCTCGTTCGGCGCGTTGTTCGGAGGCCTGGGGCGGGCCCTTCGCGACAACGAGGATGTCCTGACGCGAGTGTTCGGTGTCGTCACGATCGTGCTCGGCCTCACCCTGGCCGGAGTGTTCGGCCGGTTGGCGATCTTCAACAAGGAGGCACGGATCCACAAGCTTCCCCGCGCTGGTGTCGTCGGGGCGCCGCTGCTCGGCATCACGTTCGCGCTGGGATGGACACCGTGCATCGGGCCGACCCTGGGAGCAGTTCTCGGCCTGGCCGCCTCCAGCGATCGAGCATCGGCGTCGCGAGGGGCGTTCTTGTCGCTGATGTACTGCCTCGGGCTGGGCATCCCCTTCCTGATCACCGGCCTCGCCTTCGACCGGGTCATGCATGCCATGGCCGCCGTCAAGCGGCACTATCGGGCCCTGATGACGATCGGCGGTTCGGTGCTCGTGGCCATCGGCATCCTCCAGGTGACCGGCGTGTGGACCGCGTTGATGGACCGGCTGCAATCGAACTTCGGAGGCACGAATCTGCCGCTGTAGGCGGCGATCGAGCGGCGAAACGGCTCAACTGCGTTCTCGGGACGGCCGATATCCCTGAACAGTGAACTCCTACGCGGCGGAGCAACTCACCGCCACTCCCACCCCGGCTCGGAAGACCGGGCATCTTCGGCAGTGGTTGCCGCGCGGTGGCATGTTGACGACCGAGGCGTGGCGGCAGCGGCACCGCCGGATCCTCGAGGTGCTGTGGTTGCAGGCGGCCGCGTTGGGGGTTGCTGCGTTGCTGAAGGGCAACACCTTGGCGCACAGCACGTTCGAGATGACGCTCGTCGCCTTCTTCGCCGCGACTGCCACGTTGTCGCAGTTCAACAGACGGGCGAGCACGCTGCTCACGTCGGTTGGCTTGTTGACCGGATGTGCGGTGCTCGTTCACCTGTTCAACGGTCGCATCGAGATGCATTTCTCGTACTTCGTGATGGTCGGTGTCGTCACGCTGTATCAGGACTGGCTGCCACTGCTCGTCTCGATCGGATACGTCGTGCTGCAACATGGCATCGGCGGAGCGATCAATCCCGCCGCCGTCTATGACCATCCGTCGGCGATCGCCCATCCGTGGCAATGGGCCGCCGTGCACGGCGGTTTCATCTTGGCGATGAGCGCGGTTGGGATCGTGTCGTGGAGGATGAACGAGGCCTTTCAGATCCGGCTCAGCGAACGGGAGAGCCGGCTCCGCGAGGCGCAGGTCGTCGCTCGCATCGGCAGCTGGCAGGCAGACGTCACGACCGGCGCGATCGAGTGGTCTGATGAATTCGCCCGGCTGCTTCTGCTCGACGCCGAGCCACGCCATGCGGACAGCATCGATCCGGTGTTGCGCCACGTCATCGCCGACGATCGACCTGCGGTGGAGGCAGCCCTTCGAGCTGCCGTCGCAACGGCCTCGCCGTTCGAGTGTGACTTCCGCGTCAGAGGCCACGACGGCGAGCTGCGTTGGTTGCACGGCAGAGGTGAGGTGACACGCCGCGTCGATGGCCGGGCCAGTGCCTCGGGAACCGTGCAAGACGTCACGGCGCGAAAGAAGGCCGAGGCAGGCCTCGCCGAGACGCTCTCGCAACTCAGCGCCACGCTGGATTCCACCGCCGACGGCATCCTCGCGGTCAGCACCACCGGCATGGTCACCACCTTCAACGAACAGTTCGCCGACATGTTCGAACTGGGCGACCTGCGCGCGCCGATTCAGCGAGACGCGCTGATGTCCATCGTGCTGCCCCGCGTGAAGGATCCCGAGCCATTCCTGCGCCGCCTCGAAGCGACCGTGCAAAATCCGAAGGT
>DATBKA010000116.1:0-1851 GCA_036556105.1 Ilumatobacteraceae bacterium
CGGTGCGCGGCGCGGTGCGCCAGGCTGACGCGCTCGAGGCATTCAGTTGCGCGTCGGCGGCGCGTGCTGCGAGACACACCCTGATAGAGCAGCGGCAGAGCCACGTTGTCGAGTGCGCTCATCGTCTCCACGAGATGGAACTGCTGGAAGACGAACCCGATCATCGATCCACGGATCGCGGACAGCCGGCGATCACCGAGCTTGGAGACGTCGTGGCCGGCGAGCACGACAGTGCCCGATGTTGCCCGGTCGAGGCAGCCGAGCACTTGCAGCAACGTGCTCTTGCCGGATCCAGACGGGCCGACGATCGCCAGCAGTTCGCCATCGTCGATCCGCAAGGTGACGTCGCGGAGAGCCTCGACGCCACCGGCATATGTCTTGCACACATCGGTCAGCTCGACGACCGGCTGCTGCGACGAAAGATCAGTCATGGTGCGACCACCACGCTGTCCCCTTCGGCGATGCCATCGCCGGTGATCTCGACGATGCCGTCGCCGAAGGCACCGATGTCGACGGCCACGAGCTCGGTCGACGCCCCGGAGACCTTCTCGATCGCATACCCGCCTTCGGCGAGGGCGACGAGGGCACGAACGGGTACGACCAGCACGCCGGTCGCTTTCGACGTCGTGACGACGACGTCGACCGGGGCGGCGTCGAGCGACTCGATCGGCGAGCCCAGCGAGACCTTGACGGCAACCGTGGCCGACGCACCCTCTTGCTTGACGGTCGCGCTGCGGCCGATCGAGGTGACCGTTCCGGCGACGCGACTGTCGTCGGGCAACTCCACGTCCACCGCTGCGTTGAGCTCGAGCAACGACAACTTGTCGACGGAGACGTCGAGGTCGACGACCTGCTGCGCCGTCGTGACACTGAGGATCTCTGCGCTCAACTTGTCCCCGACGCGGGCGCGTTGCTCGGCCACACGGATCGGACCTGATACGACGACGACATCGGCGGGGTCGACGATGCCGGTCTTCTTCAACCCGCGGCTCTCCTGCCACGCCTTGACGGCCGCCGTCGTGTGGCTGTCGAAGTCCTCGTCGATCGTCAGGTCGGCACCGAAGCCGAGATCGGTGAGGTTCTGCTCCAGCTGCGCGATGTCGGCACCGTCATCGACCCCTCTGCGCAACGGGCGCCACAGCGGCAGGTCGCCGTACATCAACGCCGGGCCGGCGTGACCATCGACCTGCCACAGCGAGTCGCCTTGTTTCAGGATCGTGCCGGGCTCGGGGAGATCGGTGATCGTGCCCTGCCCGTCGCCACCGACGGGGATCGTGTCGCCATAGCCGAGCGTGCCGCGCAACTTGTCCTCCTCGACGAGGTCCGTGCGGGTCACCTGCGCGGTCTCACGCGGAACGCTCGTCGTCGGCGTGCCGTCATCGGCGGTCGTGGTCGAGTCGCGTGTGATCATCGTGACGGCGACTGCGGCAGCGGCGATGACGACGACTCCGGCGATCATCCATCGACGCCTCATCCTTCAGCCGTCCCCGTGCTGAACCCGAAGCCACCGTCTTGGCCGCAGGCCTTGCTGGCGTCCTGGAACTCCTTGGAGTTGAAGTCGATCGGCGGTCCATCGGTCACCGGTCCGGTAGCCGGGCCAGTGCCGGCGGTCGCGCCGATGCCGACACTGAACGTGCCGTCGTCGCCGAACTGCGGGTCGGGCATGTCGATGCCGTGTTCGCGCATGCACTTGGAGAACGCCAGCGCCTTCTCCTTCATCTGCTCCTGCTCCTCCGCGCTGGGCGGGTCGAAGCTGCGCGACGCTTCCTCGAGGAAGTGCTGGCACTCCTTGTTCGCCGCGTCCATCGTCTCCCTGTCAGGCACCTCGCCCTCACCCGGTCCACCGACCTG
>DATBKA010000117.1:0-2463 GCA_036556105.1 Ilumatobacteraceae bacterium
GCCGGCATCTACGGCATGAACTTCGAACACATGCCCGAGCTGCGGTCGAGTTGGGGGTATCCGTTGGTGCTCGCCGTCATGTTCGCGATCTGCTACTGGCTGTACCGGAAGTTCAAGTCGGCGGGCTGGCTGTAGCGCGCCGGCGCTCGATCCGGACACGTCGAGGCCTGTGCCCGAGGATCGCTTCACTAGGCTCCGGCAGCGATGGCCAAGGACCGCGCGTGGGGGTTTCGGACGCGAGCGATCCACGCCGGGGCTCGGCCAGACCCGGTGACCGGGGCACGGGCCGTGCCCGTGTACCAGACGACGAGCTTCGTGTTCGAGGACACCGCCGACGCCGCCGATCTGTTTGCCCTGCAGAAGTTCGGCAACATCTACACGCGGATCAGCAACCCCACGGTCGCTGCCTTCGAGGAACGCATCGCCAGCCTGGAAGGCGGCATCGGTGCTGTGGCCACGGCCAGTGGGCAGTCGGCCGACTTCCTCACGATCGCCGCGCTGTGCGAGAGCGGGGATCACATCGTCTCCTCGGCGCAGCTCTACGGCGGAACGCGAACGCTGTTCGAGGGCACGCTGGCCCGCTTCGGCGTGACCACCTCCTTCGTCACGGGTGGGAGTGCGGATGACTTTGCCGCGGCGATGCAGCCGCGCACCAAGCTGATCTTCTGCGAGGTCGTGGCGAATCCGTCCGGCGCGGTCGCCGATCTGGAAGGGCTCGCCGCGCTGGCCAAGAGCGCCGAGATCCCGCTCGTCGTCGATTCCACCGTGGCGACGCCGTACGTGTGCCGGCCGTTCGAGTGGGGCGCGGACATCGTCATCCATTCGGCGACGAAGTTCCTCGGTGGCCACGGCACGTCGCTCGGCGGAGTCGTCGTCGAGTCGGGTCGCTTCGACTGGAGCAACGGCAACTTCCCGGCGATGACCACACCGGTCCCGTCGTACGGCGGTCTGACGTGGTGGGACAACTTCGCCGAGTACGCATTCTGCACTCGCCTGCGCGCCGAGCAGTTGCGCGACATCGGTCCGACGTTGTCTCCGTTCAATGCGTTCCTGCTGTTGCAGGGTGTGGAGACGTTGCCGCAGAGGATGGACGCCCACCTTGCCAACGCTGCCGCCGTGGCCGAGTTCCTCTCCGTCCACCCACGCGTCTCGTGGGTGCGCTGGGCAGGTCTCGACGACCATCCGGACCACGAGCGCGCCCTCCGCTATCTCCCCAAAGGTCCAGGCGCGGTCTTCTCGTTCGGCGTCGCCGGCGGCCGCGCCGCGGGTCGCCGGTTCATCGAGTCGCTGGAGCTGTGCAGTCACCTCGCCAACATCGGCGACGTGCGCACGCTGGTCATCCACCCGGCGAGCACGACGCATCAGCAACTGTCCGACGAAGCGCTCGCCGCCGGGGGAGTGCCGCCGGACATGATCCGCATCTCGGTCGGCCTGGAAGATGTCGACGACATCCTCTGGGACCTCGACCAGGCGCTCGCTGCGAGTGTGGAGACGGCGTGACCGAATGGCGTCCGCCAACCCCGAGGGAGGAACTGGAGATCCTGCGCTCGACGTCGACGGTGGCGATCGTCGGGATGTCCACCGACCCGAGCCGGGCCAGCTACTTCGTGGCGACGTATCTCCTGTCGTCCAGCTGCCGGTTCGACGAGGTCTGGTTCGTCAACCCCAAGGGAGGCGAGGTCTTCGGACGGCCGGTGTACCCGTCGCTTGCCGACCTGCCTGGCGTGCCGGACCTCATCGACGTCTTCCGTCGCCCATCCGAGCTCCCCAACGTCGCCCGTGAGTTCGTGGCGATTCCAGGCATCAGGACCTTCTGGGCGCAGCTCGGGCTGTACTCGGCGGAAGCCGGCGACATCGTCATGGCCGCCGGTCGCGTGGCCGTGATGAACCGCTGCCTGAAGATCGAGCACGCTCGGTTCGCCGGTGGCCTGCACTGCGCCGGCTTCGACACCGGTGTGGTCTCCTCACGGCGCCACCCCGATCTCTGACCCTCCGCAACGGATGCAGGGTTTGACTCGGCGGGCTGCCGGGAACCTCTGGTGAGCTGATGATCGACCCGCTGTTGGTGACCCAGGAGCCGCGCCGCGCCGACGATCGGGGTAGCCACGCCGATCGTTGGCAAGCTGACGCGCGGCCGATCGCACGCGCCGCAGCAGACGACGCACCGGTCACGATCAACGAACCGCCCTCGGGCGTGCCCCTGCCGGACTTTCGCGCCGTGGTGCGGGCACGCGAGGTGCTGTACTTCCTGACCTGGCGCGATGTGAAGGTTCGCTACAAGCAGACTGCCATCGGCGCGGCGTGGGCGATCCTCCAACCGCTGCTGGCGATGTTGATTTTCACCCTCGTGTTCCGGCGGCTGGCAGCACTCGACTCCGAGGGCGTGCCGTACCCGATCTTCGCCTACTGCGCCCTCGTGCCGTGGACGTTCTTCGCCACCGCCGTCACCCAGGCCGGCGGCAG
>DATBKA010000118.1:0-2128 GCA_036556105.1 Ilumatobacteraceae bacterium
ACGTCATCGGCGTCATCGGCCGGAATGGCGCCGGCAAGAGCACGCTCTTGAAGATCCTCGCGCGCATCACCCGGCCCACCGAGGGGCGCGCCGTGCTGCGCGGCCGCGTCGGCTCGTTGCTGGAGGTGGGCAGCGGCTTCCACCCGGAGCTGACCGGCAGCGAGAACATCTATCTCAACGGGGCGATCCTCGGGATGCGCCGATCCGAGATCGATCAACGCTTCGACGACATCGTCGCCTTCTCCGGCATCGAGCGCTTCCTGCAGACACCGGTCAAGCGCTACTCGACGGGGATGTACATGCGCCTCGCCTTCGCCGTGGCCGCCCACCTCGAACCGGAGATCCTGGTGATCGACGAGGTGCTCGCCGTCGGCGATGCCGAGTTCCAACAGAAGTGCCTTGGCCGGATGAGCGAACTGTCGGGAGGTCACGGGCGGACAGTGCTGTTCGTCAGCCACAACCTCGATGCGATCCGGCAGCTGTGCGCGCGCACGATCTGGCTGGACGGTGGCCGGGTCCGCGCCGACGGCCCGACTACGGACGTCGTCGCCGCCTACCTCGAGCAACACGTGGCCACGACGCGGGCCGGAGCGTGGGTCGACCTGGGCGAGGCGCGCCGCACGGGAACCGGTGAGGTTCGCTTCCATCGGGTCAGCTTCGGCAGCCCGGAGGATCCGGAGGGCATCCCTCGGTCGGGTCGCCGGCTCGCGGTCGAGTTCGTCGTCGAGGCCCGCCGGTTGGTCAAGCTCGGGAGCCTCGCCGTGAAGATCTCGCTGCCGGGGGGGCCGGTGCTGATCAACGCCGATCCGGTGATCGACGCCGATCTCACGTTGCCGCTCGACGCCGGCGAGCACCGCCTGCGCGTCGACATCGAATCGCTGGCGTTGGGCCCGGGCAGCTACACGATCGGCATGCGCCTGGCGCGTGGCGGCAGCGGCCGTGCCTGGTCGGTGTTCGACTCGATCGAAGACTTCGTGCAACTCGACGTCGAAGCCGATCCCGGCGCTTCAACGGCTCGCGGCCACGCGGTCGTGCCGTGCCGCGCCGAGTTGATCCGCGTCCGCTGATCGATCCGGAGGTGACCCGTTCAGACGACGCCGGAGGTTTAGGGCGCGAAGGCCGTTGGGTAACCAAGGCCCAAAGGCGGTGCTCGCGCACGGCCACCTAGCCGTGGAGGAAGACCTTGTCATCGTTCATTCGTCGTGGCTGCGCAAGCGCGGCAGTCGTCGTCATCACGGGTGCGTGGGCAGTCGGCCTCGATTCGTCGCTGCCCGCCGTCGCGCAGTCGGCCGGCGCGGTCGCCGTGCAGTTGTCCGCCCCAGCGACCGCTCGCGTCGGTGACACCGTTGCGGTAGCCGTGACGACCACGCGAGCGGTTGACGTCGCTGCGTTCGAAGTGCCAGTGCTGGTCGATGCCTCCGCAGGCCAGGTCGAAGGGTCGGACACGAACGTCAGCGGTGTGCCTCATCGCGAACCGATGTCGTTCATCGACGCCAACGGCGGTGTGCTCGGCGCGTACACACCGGTTGGTCGGGGAGCGACGACGGCCTCGCTCGGCACGGTGTACGTACGGCTGACGGCACCCGGGCGGGTCGAGCTGCGCACCGGTCCGGTGGTGCTGGCCGACGCCAGTGGAGCCCGTCTGGGTGTTTCCTCGCAGCCGGCGGTCGCCACGATCGATGTGTTGACGGAGACCGGAGCGGCGTCGCCGGCAACGTTCGCCGCACCCGTCATCGGCTGGGATCAGCCCGATGGCGCGGCGGGCATGGATGCGTTCGCGACGCTGGCCGAAGCGCGGTCGCAATGGCAGACCAGCAGGCTGGCCGAGTCGGCATGCGCCGGCACCGCCGCTGCACAAGCCGGAGGGTGCATCGACATCGCCGACGTGCAGAAGACGGTCGCCGTCGACGGGCCAGCGATCGCGCCTGTGTCGGCCGACGCACCGACCGGCAACAGCTTGTTGGCCGCCAACACGTTTACCGTCACTAGCGAAGGCGACGAGCCCGACGCCAACGTCAACGACGGCCTCTGCGCAAGTAGCGCGCCCGGAAACCCGTGCACCTTGCGTGCCGCGATCATGCAATCGAACAACGACCTTGCTCAGCCGACGACGATCAATTTCAACATC
>DATBKA010000119.1:0-6472 GCA_036556105.1 Ilumatobacteraceae bacterium
AGGGCTGATCGCCAGACCGAGCAGGCCGCGCTCTCCGGCAGCGCTCGTCAAGTCGGTCATGTCGAGAGCGAGCAGATCTGGTTGGCCGTCTTTCATCATCACGACCAGTCCGTCCTGCTCGGCGACGTATGTCGTTCCGTCCGGCCGGTAGGAGACGTCGATCGGTTGGTCGAAGTCGCCGAGTCTGTTCACGCTGACGACCGGGTCGCCGAGCGGCACCGTCGTCGGCGGAAGGGTCGGCGCCGGTGTGGTGGCGGGCTGCGCCGGCACAGTGGTCGTCGTCGGAGCCGCGGGCTGTGTCGTGGCCACGGTGTTGCCCGCGCTGGTGGGCGAGGACGTGACGATCGAGCTCGCCGGCGTACCGAACGTCACTCCTGCCGGCTGCGTCGAGGTGCCGTCGCTGCACGCGGCGACGAGCGCCAGTCCCGCGGCGAACGGTATCCAGCGCGTCATCGTGCGCATGAGTTACGGCGTTCCGATCCGCGCCAAACCCTCCTGCACGACGGTGACGGCGAGTGTCCCGTCTTGGCGAAAGATCGCTCCGCCGGCCAGGCCGCGTCCAAAGCCCGTCGAGAACGCGCGCTGGTCGTACAGCAGCCATTCGTCGGCGCGGAACGGACGATGGAACCACATCGCATGATCGAGGCTCGCCATCTGGATGCCGGGGCTGTCCCACGAGTAGCCGAACGGAAGCACGGTCGTGTCGAGCAAGGTGAAGTCGCTGGCATACGTGACCACGCAGGCGTGCAGCGTCGGGTCGTCGGCGAGGCGGCCGTCGGCGCGCATCCACACTCGTTGACCTTCGGCCGACGTGCCGCGGCGATTGAACGGATCGTTGTCGACGTAGCGGATGTCGATCGGTCGCGGCCGGTCCATCCACGCCCCGAGCTGTTCGCGATACGGCTCGGCGCGGGTCTTGAAGTCGGGCAACGTCTCCGGATCGGGCAGCCCGTCGGGCATCGTCACCTGATGGTTCGGCCCGGGCTCCTGGACGTGGAAGCTCGTCTGCAGGTTGAAGATCGCCTTGCCGTGCTGGATGGCGACGACGCGTCGCGTCGTGAAACTGCGTCCATCACGGATCCGATCGACCTCGTACAGGATGGGCACGGTCGGATCGCCGGGCCGCAGGAAGTAGGCGTGCAGCGAGTGCACCTGCCGGCCGGGCTCGACGGTTCTCGTCGCGGCCACGAGTGCCTGCCCGGCGACCTGGCCGCCGAACACCCGTTGACGGTTCTCGTCCGGTGAGCGCCCACGGAAGATGTTGACCTCGATCGGCTCGAGGTCGAGCAACTTGACGAGATCGTCCAGGGCGGCGGTCATGACGTCATCCTTGCCGAGCAATGCGCCTGTTGTCGGGTCAGCATCGGCTGGAGTCGACCGGGCTGAGGAAGTACAACTCGCCGCCGGGCACGCTCTTGCGCAGCTCGAGATCGACCACTTCGAGCAGGTCGGGGCGACGTTCGGCAGGCCCGTCGCCGGCGTTCTGCAGGCCCTCGAACCAGGCCAGGTAGGCGTGCCCGGAACACGCTTGGTCGAAGGTGTCGGCAGCATCGAGCGGGTAGTGGCTGTTGCCCGGCCGTGGTCGCGTGAAGCCCATCAACGTCGGCTCACGATCGGTGAACCACCACACCCGTTGCGGGCTGTTGGTGAGGATGACGGCGTCGCCAGGGAGCGCGTCGATGGCGTCGTACAACTGCGGTGAGAACTGTGGCTTGTAACCACTGCTGCCCGGCGCCAGGTCTGGAAAGCGTGCCGCGAACGCGACGCCCTGGTAGCACCACCACACCAGCACCACGCCGCCGGCGAGCGAGAACAGGCGTCGAGTTGCCAGGCGGTCGAACGTCACCGCGGCGAAGTACACGATCGGGATCAACATCGGTGACATCACCCGCAACTCGATGTCGTTGGCGGTGATGCGCCGGGCGGCGATCGGGATCAGGAACGACATCAACGCGAACGTCAACATGCCGAGATCGAGCGGCACTGCCCGCCGTCCGCGGAGCGCCACAACGGACAGCATCACCACGGCGACCAACAACGCAGCACCGAGACGCGCTCGCCCGGTGGGCGACCAACTGTCACCGATGACGATGTGTCCGGTACCGGCAAATGCTTGGCGGATCGTCTCGGTGATCTTCTCGCGCGTGCCACCTTCGAATCGCGGTCCGAGCGGTTGACCGGTCTCGACAACGTTGCGAATCACCCAGATGGCGATGACGCCGACGGCGCCGCCCGCGTAGACGCCGGACCGTCGCAACAGCGTCGTTCGTGCTGCGTTCCACTCGCAGGCGACGACGATGACGAGACCAGTGATCACCAATCCCGCGCCCGCATAACGGGTGAGGAAGCCCACGCCCGCGATCACGCCACCGACTGCTGCGGACCGTGTCGTGAGTGGTCGGCGTGTCAGCACCAGCACGCCCGCCAGCGAGACCGCCGCGTATGGCGCTTCGCTCCACACGACCGAGGCGATCCTGACCAAACCGTGGCTGAGGCCGAGGGCGGTGCCGGCGGCGACGGCGACCATCGGGTGCACACGCCTGCGCAGCAGCAACCACATCAGCGTGGTGGCCGCGGCGATCGATGCTCCGCCCACCATCCGCGCCCACAACAGCGAGCGGCCGCCTGGCGCCAGCAACAGCGGAAACACCGGCCCGAACACGGTCAACGGCTCGAGCGTGAAGTCGGTGATGCCGTGCAGACCGCGGATGTGGTCCGCTGCCGACAAGTACGTGATCGAGTCCGGCGACAACAGGGGATCGTGGCGGGTGGCGAAGATCACCAACGCCGCGGCAACGACGGGCGGCAGGAGAACGACCCATCGCCATCGCTGCCGAGCCCGCGTGCCGGGCGGCGCGGCTGCGATCGCGGCGTCTGGCACTCGGAGATTATGGTGCCCGCGTGGGTTCGGAATCGCTCAGCGGCGAGTTGCGCGCCCGTGCGCTGGCTGCGAAGGGCTTCATGCCTGCCGAAGAAGGTGACGCTCTCCACCGCGCTGCCGTGACTGCCGGGATGATGGTGCGCGGCCCGATGGTCGAGGTCGGCTCGTACTGCGGCCGTTCGACGGTGTGGCTCGGAGCCGCGGCGCGGACATGCAACACGTTGCTGTTTGCCGTCGATCATCACCGCGGCAGCGAGGAGAACCAGGCCGGGTGGGAGCACCACGATCCGTCCCTCGTCGATCCGCGCACCGGGGTGATGGACACGCTCCCTCAGTTCCGCGCCACCATCCACGATGCCGGCCTCGAAGACGTGGTCGTCGCCGTTG
Organism: Ilumatobacteraceae bacterium; assembly: GCA_036556105.1. Taxonomy (GTDB): domain Bacteria; phylum Actinomycetota; class Acidimicrobiia; order Acidimicrobiales; family Ilumatobacteraceae; genus JAENVT01. The sequence goes on from DATBKA010000119.1 coordinate 3,269, forward strand.
TCGGTCACTCGCCGGCGATCGCCCGGCACTGGCACACGCCGCTGTCGTTCCTGTTCATCGACGGTGGGCACGGTCAGGAACCGGCGCGCCTCGACTACGAGGGCTGGTCGGCGCACGTCGCCACCGGCGGCACGCTGGCCATCCACGACGTGTTCCCCGATCCCGCCGACGGTGGCCGGCCGCCGTACGCGGAGATCTACCTCCCGGCCCTGCGCAGCGGCCGCTTCGAGGAGATCGGCGCGACCGGCAGCCTGCGCCTCCTGCGCCGTCTCTGACCCACCCGCATGGGCGCGGAAACACCCCGCCGGTGGCACGCGGCGCGCCCATGCGGGCTGTTTGGGCGCGGAAACACCCCGCCGGTGGCACGCGGCGCGCCCATGCGGGATGGGGGGTGGCGTCGGTGAGGTGGGCGGTGAGCTAGCCGAACTTGACGCCTTGGGCGAGGGGGAGCTCGTTGGAGTAGTTGATCGTGTTGGTGGCGCGGCGCATGTACGCCTTCCACGCGTCACTGCCGCTCTCCCGGCCGCCGCCGGTGGCCTTCTCGCCGCCGAATGCCCCACCGATCTCGGCGCCGCTCGGCCCGATGTTGACGTTGGCGATGCCGCAGTCGCTGCCATCGGCCGCGCAGAACCGCTCCGCCTCACGAACGTCGGTCGTGAAGATGCTGCTCGCCAGACCCTGCGGGACGCCGTTGTGCAACTCCAGGGCTTCGTCGAAGTCGTCGTAGCCCATCACGTACAGCAGGGGAGCGAACGTCTCGGCCATGACGATCTCGGTCTGCTTTGGCATCGTCACGATCGCCGGGCGGACGTACGCCGCGTTGGGAGCTTCATCGGCCAGCAACCGATCGCCACCGACCGCCACCTTTCCTCCATCTGCGGACGCGCTGTCGATCGCGGCGTGCATGTTGGCCAACGCCTTCGGAGTGATCAGCGGACCGACGAGTGTGCCAGCGGCCAGCGGGCTGCCGACCGGCAACGAGGCATAGGCACTCGACATCCGCTCGACCACCTCGTCGAGACGCGAGCTGTGGACGATCGCCCGCCGCAACGATGTGCACCGTTGACCCGCCGTCCCGGCGGCGGCGAACGTCATGCCGCGCACGACGAGCTCGATGTCGGCCGACGGGGCAACGATCGCCGCGTTGTTGCCGCCCAGCTCGAGGATGCTGCGACCGAACCGGGCCGCGACCACACCGGCGACCTGCTGGCCCATCCGGGTCGAGCCGGTAGCGCTGATCAGCGGAACGGACGGATGGGCGACGAGCTCGGCGCCGACGTCGGCACCGCCGACGACGACCTGGCTGAGGAACTCCGGCGCTCCGACGGAGGCGGCGGCGCGGCCGAACAACGCGTTGGTGGCGATCGCCGTGAGCGGCGTCAGATCGCTCGGCTTCCAGATCACGGGATTGCCGCACACCACGGCGAGCGCCGCGTTCCAGCTCCACACGGCGACGGGGAAGTTGAACGCGGTGATGACACCGGTTGGCCCGAGCGGATGCCACTGCTCCATCAAGCGATGCCCAGGCCGTTCGCTGGCGATGGTCAGGCCGTGCAGCTGCCGGCTGAGGCCGACGGCGAAGTCGCAGATGTCGATCATCTCCTGCACCTCGCCGAGCGCTTCGCTCTCGATCTTGCCGACCTCGATCTGCACCAGGCGGGCAAGATCGGCCTTGTGGATGCGCAGCAGAGCTGCGAACTGCCGGATCAGTTCGCCGCGCACCGGCGCCGGCGTCGTCCGCCAATGGCGGAACGCCGTGGCCGACCGCGTCGCTGCCTCTTCGACGGTCGTCGGCACGTCGACGCCACCCAGGGCGTCGCCGGTGATCGGGCTCCGTGCAGGATGCTGCCCGACGCTGGTCAGGCCCGGCGCACCGCAGGCTCGGAGCGCGGCGTTGGCAAGATCGGTGAGGTCGGCGCGAGTGGGAAGTGTCACGCCAGTCATGCTGCCACGAGATCGGACGGATCCGGCACAGTGCGGTGGATACGGTGTCGCCGTGAGCTTCGCTGCCCAGGGTCCACCGGCCTCGCCCAAGCAGATCGCCTACATCCAGGCGCTGTTGCGGAAGGCCGGTTACGACGACTTCCGTTCGGCGCGCACGGAGTACCGCCTGACGGCGCGCCAAGCCCGCGGCAAGTTCACCAAGACGGAGGCCTCCGCATTGATCGACCGCTTGACGTCGACCAGCGACGAGAACCCGACGGTGTCGGCCACCGAGGAGCCGGAGTCGCTGGAGTCAGCGCAGGCCTTGTTGGTGCGCGGCTTCCCGGCGGAAGTGCTGGCCGACGAACTGCGCCGCCGCGGCTGGACCGTCACTGCGCCGTGACGTGCGGCTACTCGAAGCAGCGGGGCACGAAGACGCTGTTGGCCGGCGATGCGGCGGCGATCGCGTCGGCAGCGAGGATCACTGCCGCGCCCGTGTACGCCGACACCTCCTCGAACGGGAAGTACAGCTTCGACGGGTAGACGACGCCGGTGTAGTACGCCCCGTCGTGACGGCGGTGCGGCCGCGTCCACCTCATCAGATCCGTTGCCGTGGCGTTGTCGCCGATCGCCGCGTGGGCGATCGCACATTCGGCCGTTTCCGAGGCCGTGACCCACGGCTCGTCGCTGACGCAGCGGATGCCGCGCTGCTCCATCGCGAACTCGGCCCAACCGTCGGCAAGGCGGGCCTTGGCGCGCTCGCCTTGCAGGCACCCGGAGATCACCGGGTAGTACCAGTCCATCGCCCAGCGATCTTTCGGTTCGAACAGGCGAGGGTGGTTGTTGATCAGGTGACAGAGACGATCGGCGGCGGCTAACCATTCGGGGCGGGGCTCGTTGATCAACTCGGCGAGGTTGGCACCGCATCGCAGGGCGTGGGCGATCGACGAAGACCCCGTCAGCAGCGCGTAGTTCCACGGCCGGTCGTCGGCGGTGCACGCCCACAGGATGGTTCCGTCTTCGCGGCGCATCGACAGCACCCAGTCGAGGGCGCGCTGGACCGTCGGCCAGAGGTGGTCGACGAACGCTCGGTCCCACGTGCACAACCAGTGGTGCCAGACGCCGGTGGCGAGGTACGCGCAGACGTTGGTGTCGAGCTTGGCCTCCTCGACGGAGCCGTCGGGGAGGTAGTAGTTCCACCAGCTGCCGTCCTCGCGCTGCATGTCGACGAGCCATTCGTAGGCTCGTTCCGCGGCGGCGTGGAAGCCGACGACGTCGAGG
>DATBKA010000120.1:0-7763 GCA_036556105.1 Ilumatobacteraceae bacterium
TGATCGCCACGCCGGAGATGACATGGTCGACGTTGAAGCGAATCGTGGCGACGGCGTGGATGAGGCCGCCGATGAGACCACCACCGATGCCGAACAGGATCCCGATCCAGGGACCGAACTTCCACGCACCGAACGCGCCGAACCACGTGCCGAGGATCATCATCCCTTCGATGCCGATGTTGACGATGCCGACCCGCTCTGCCCACAACGCAGCGAGGCCGGCGCAGATCAGCGGCGCGGAGACGCGAAGCGTCGCCGCCACGGTTCCCGACGAGGTGAGATCGTTGGCATCGGCGAGCACGCGGGCGAACGCCAACACCGTGAGGGCGAAGATCACGAGCAGCAGGGAGCGTTGGATCTTGGTCCTCGACTTGTAGGCGTCGATCAGCCGGTTGACCGCGCCCATCGGCTGCAGGGGAGCAAGCGTGTCGGTCATGCCGCCGCGGCCTCCAGGTCGATGGCGCCGACTGCGACTGCGGCGACACGCTGCGTACGCCGGTCGTACCAGCGCTTCAACGCGGCATTGACGATGACCACGGCGAGCACCGTCACGCCTTTGATGATCTGCACGATCTCCTGCGGTATGGCGTTGATCTGGAGGATCGCCGAGGCGCGATCGAGGAAGCCGAACAGGATTGCCGCCAGCACGATCCCGACCGGGTGGTTGCGGCCGAGCAGAGCGACGGCGATGCCCTCGAAGCCGTAGCCCTCGGCGAGACCGCGGCGATAGGCGTGGGAGTCACCGAGCAGACCGGGCAGGCCGACGAGACCGGCCACAGCGCCGGAGAGCAGCATCGCGGTCATCACCATCCGGCCCGGGTTGACGCCGGCGACGCGAGCGGCCCCGGCGTTGGCGCCGGAGGCACGCAGGTGGAAGCCGAACCGGGTCTTCCAGACCAGCACCCAGAACGCGAAGATGACGATCAAGGCGATGATCAAGAACCCGCCGAGCTTGCCGTGCACCAGTTGCGGGAACCACGCCGAACGCGGCAGTTGCTGGGTCTTCACGTTCAACGTGTCGGTGCTGACGATGAAGAACTCGTCGAACATCCAACTGACCAGACCGATGTAGATGTAGTTGAGCATGATCGTCGAGATCACCTCGTTGACACCGCGCTTGACCTTCAACACGCCGGCGATCCCCGCACCTGCGGCACCCACGGCCATCGCCAGCACGATGCAGAACAGCACGTGCAGGACGGCGGGCATGCGCACCTCGGCGCCGATCGCTGCGGTCAGCAGCACGGCGATTCGCGTCTGGCCCTCGACGCCGATGTTGAACAGCTTCATCTTGAAGCCGATGGCCACTGCCGTTGCCGACAACATCAGTGGGACGGCGCGTTGCACCTCGTCGAGGAACGAGTCCTTGCTGGTGCCGTATTCGAACATGTCCTTGTAGACCTTGAACGGGTTCTCCCCGATCGCCGCCAGCAGGATGGCGCACAGACCCAGGGCGAAGGCGATCGCCAGCAGTGACCCGCCGAGCGTGATCGCCATCCCTTCCCACTTCTGCCGGTTCTTCACGCTGCCCCCTGCATCTCTCCCGTCATGTACGACCCGAGTAGCTCTGGTGTTGCCGTCGCCGGATCCAGGACTGCCGTGATGCGACCGTCGAAGATCACCGCGATCCGGTCGGAGAGGCCGATCAGCTCGTCGAGGTCGGCAGAGATCAACAGGATCGCCACACCGTGGTCGCGCTCGGCGCGCAGCTCGTCCCAGATGGCGGCTTGTGCACCGACGTCGACGCCGCGCGTCGGATGGGCGGCGATGAGGATGTGCGTCTCGCTCGACAGCTCGCGGCCGACGACGAGCTTCTGCTGGTTGCCGCCCGACAAGGCGAAGGCCGGCACGTCGGTGCCCGGGGTGCGCACGCCGAACCGTTCGACGACCGCGGCGCAGTCACGTCGCGCCCCGGCGACGTTGATGAACGGGCCGGACATCAAACCTGCGGTGCCGTCGCGGCCGAGCATCGTGTTCTCCCACAACGGCGCGTCGAGCAGCAGCCCTTCGCGATGGCGGTCGAACGGGATGTAGGAGATGCCGAGCTCGCGCCGCTCGTGCACGCTCAAGGCGGCGACGTCTTCACCGTTCAGCACGATTCGCCCAGCGGTGATCGGGCACAGTCCGAGGATCGCTTCGCACAGCTCGAACTGACCGTTGCCTTCGATGCCGGCGATGCCGAACACCTCGGCGTCGTGAACCGTGAAGCTCGCTCCGTCGACGGCCGGTTTGGCATCGACGCCGACACGGACCTCGATGTTCTCGACGGTCAAGACGTCACGCGTCCCGACGACGCTGGCGCGACCCGATGGGTCGGGAAGCTCGGAGCCGACCATCAACTCGGCGAGCTGGCGTCGATCGACATCCTGCGGGGAGACCGTCGCCACCGTCGTGCCGTCACGCATCACCGTGATCTCGTCGGAGATGGCCAGCACCTCGTCGAGCTTGTGGGAGATGAACAGGATCGTCGACCCGGCAGCGACGAGTTGGCGGAGGGTGCCGAACAGCTCCTCGACCTCCTGCGGCACCAAGACGGCGGTCGGCTCGTCGAGGATCAGCACTTTGGCGCCGCGGTACAGCACCTTCAAGATCTCGACGCGCTGGCGCTGGCCGACGCCGAGGGTCGACACCTCGGCATCGAGGTTGACGTGCGCCCCGATCGACTTGGCCAGCTCGGCCAGGCGGTGCTTGGCCTCGCTGAGCTTGAGCACCCCGCGCTCCGCGGGCTCGGCGCCGAGGATGATGTTCTCCACGACCGTGAGGTTGTCGGCGAGCATGAAGTGCTGATGGACCATGCCGACGCCGGCAGCGATGGCATCGGTCGGCGACTTGAAGTGCACCTCCCGACCGAACACCGAGATCGTTCCCTCCGTCGGCTGGTGCATGCCGTACAGCGTGTTCATCAACGTCGACTTGCCGGCGCCGTTCTCACCGACGATCGCATGGATCGATCGATCGCGCACTCGGATGGTCACGTCGTGGTTGGCAATGACTCCGGGAAACGTCTTGCCCATGCCGACCAGTTCGACCGCGTAACTGCCGTCCATCAACCCGGTATAACACACGAGCCCGGGGCGAAAATGCTCCCGGGCTCGTGCGCTAGTTGTCAGTACGTATCAGGGCTTGGTCGGAACCACGATCTTGCCGCTGACGATGTCGGCCTTGTATGCGTCGAGCTTGTCCTTGATGTCGTCCACGAAGCCACCAGATGTGGCGTAGCCGACGCCGTCGACCTTGAGGTCGAAGACGATGACTCCACCCTTGGTGTCGCCATCGGCGACGGCCTTGATGGTCTGGAACACGGCGACGTCGACTCGCTTCAGCATCGACGTGAGGATGTGCTTCTGCTCATCGGCGCTCGCCGTGAGGTACTGGTCGGAGTCGACACCGATCGCCCACTTGTCGGCCTCGACGGCCGCCTGGATCGTGCCTGCGCCCGAACCACCGGCCGCGGTGTAGATGACGTCAGCGCCGGCGTCGTACCAGCCCTTGGCGATCTCCTTGGCACCAGCGACGTTGCCCCATGCGGAGTTGTCGCCGGCTGGCCCGAGGTACTTGCTGTCGACGACGATGTCAGGGTTCACGGCCTTGGCACCGGCGATGTAGCCAGCCTCGAACTTCTTGATGAGGTCGATCTCCTGACCGCCGATGAAGCCGATGTGACCGCTCTCGCTCTTCAAAGCGGCAGCGGCACCGACCAGGAACGAGCCTTGCTCCTCTGCGAACACGAGGCTGCGGACGTTGGGCAGATCGACGACCGAGTCGACGATGCCGAAGGTCGTGTCGGGGTGAGCCGCGGCGACTTCGGTCATCGGATCGGTGAACAGGAAGCCGACGCCGATGATCGGGTTGGCGTTCTGGGTTGCCAGCAGTTCGAGGTTGGTCTTGCGGTCCTCGTCCTTCGTGGCTTCGAGCTCGATCTTCTTGACGCCGAGCTCGCTGACAGCCTGGTCGAGACCACGCGCTGCCGAGTCGTTGAAGGTGCCGTCGCCGCGGCCACCGGTGTCGAAGGCGACGCCAGCGGTGACGTCGCTCGACGCAGGCGTCGTGCCGGCCGGCTGGGTGTCAGTCGATGCAGCCGTCGTGGTAGGCGCGGCCGCAGTATCGGACGACGACTTGTCATCGGACCCGCATGCCGCGGCCAACAGACCGAGCGCGGCGACAACTGCCAGCGATGTAAATCGCTTGCTTGTGCGCATTCTTCTCCCCCTTGGAGTGGGTTGTTGTGGACGGGAATATCCAGGCGGCATTGTAACCACGACGGAAGACCCACGTACCGGGCCGTTGGTCCCGTACAATCGTCACCTGGTAGACGATGTACTTCGCCCCTGCACAACCACCACGTCAGCGCCTGCCGAACCGGGTCTACGTCATCCGCCGGGTGATCGCGGCGATCGCTGCGCTCGCCGTCATCTTCCTCCTCTATTCGGTCATCGCGGCCATGTTCGGCACGCCCACTCACTCCACCGAGGCGGCGCCGACCGCTCCGAGCACGTCCCTGATCGAGTCCGACGGCACAACCCTGCTCACGGCCGCCACGACATCGAGCTCGTCGACGACCACGACCGAATTGAAGCCGAAGGAGAAGACGGTCCCGACGAACGAGAACCCGGCAGAGTTGTACGTGGCCGGCGACAGTGATGCCGGCACGTTCGGGCCCTACCTCGAGCGGCTGATGAAGCAGACCGGGATCGTCACCACGAGCCTCGACTACAAGGTCTCCTCGGGGCTCAGCCGTCCCGACTTCTTCGACTGGCCGGCGCACTTCCGACAGTCGATCCCCTCCGTCAATCCCGACATCGTGGTCGTCACGTTCGGTGGAAACGACGCCCAGGGTTTGCGCAATCTCGACAAGTCGTGGGCAGTGCAACACAACCCAGGCGGTGGCGGCGACGACACCGACTGGCGCACCGAATACGGCAAGCGAGTCGGTGCCGTGATGGACTACCTCGGAGGCGACAACCGCACGCTGATCTGGGTCGGCATCCCCAACGACGACAATCCCGACGTGACGGCGCGGCTGCAGGTGCAGAACGAGGTCGTCATGGCCGAGGCGGCCAAGCGTCCGAAGGTCGTCTTCATCGACACGTGGAATCGGTTCAGCGGGTTGAGTGGTGGCTTCGCCGAGTACGTGCAAGACCCACGCGACAACGTCGTCAAGGATGTCCGAGCCGACGACGGCTTCCATCTCAACGAGACGGGTGCGGAGATCCTCGCCCTCGACATCGCCCAGGCGATCCGCGACGAACTGCGCGCCCGCGGCGGCTCCGTCTAAGCCGGCCAGGTTCCCCCAGGCAAGTCACGAAATCTTCGGTGGTGCCGAAGAATCGGTGACTGGCCTCACGCGGCGAGCCTTGAGCGAGCGGTGCGCAGTTGATCGAGCGCCCAATCGGGCCGACCGTACACATCGTCGTACGTGAAAGTGATGAGCCGTTTGCCGAGAAGGGTCAACTCCGTGCGACGCTGTGCGTCGCGCTGACGCTGGGCGCGGCTGGCATGGGTACCGTGCCCGTCGAGCTCGACGATCACGTCTCCTTCGAACTCGGCGTCGACGCGGGCGATGGTGCGTGCACCTGCCCTGTAGATGCGCTGCAGGTGCGGTCGAGGGAGCCCCGCTTGGCGGATGAGCGCGAGGAAGCGTCGTTCGAGCTTGCTCTCACCGCCGAGATCGATCAGCGCACCCACCAGTCGGCGTCGGTGAGGCGAGTTGGTCGGCAGTTCGTCGAGGATTCGTTTCCGCAACCGTCGCTCGCTGACCAATCGCATCCGGATCGCCGAATCGATCGCATTGTGGATCTCGCTCGGCGTGAACCGGAACAACAACGAGTCGAGGATGAGTCGTTCGGCGCTGAGACAGCGGATCCCATCGACGGTGACGATGTCGCCGGCCTGGAGCGGTCGGCTGCAGGTCCGAACCGTGGCGTTGGTCTGGCGACTTCGCTGCCCTCTCGGCAACCACAACTCGACGAACTGTCCGCCGAAACCGTCGAGGTGCTGGAGCGCTGCCGCGGAGCGACCTCCCGCTGCCGCCCGTGGTCCGAGATCCCCCAAGCCCGCGGCGAGCTCGGTGTGCCAGGTCATCGGCGTGCCGGCACACACGAACGTGTGTGTACCCACCCGGAAGATGCGTCCCATCTGCAACCACTCGTGGAGCAGCCTGTCGGAGGCTCCCAATCGATGAGCCGTGCGTGTCGCGAAGACTCCGTGGTTGATGGCGGCGTGTGCCGCAAGCGCGGTGAATCGTGTGTCCATCGCCAGATCGTCGCGAAGGGGTCTCACAGAGAACCGCCGCATCGAGGCAGGTCACGAAATCTTCGGATGTGCCGAAGAATCCGTGACTTGCTTGCGAGGGTGGGCGATTGGCGAGGCGTCGGGGGACCCTGTCGCGACGGGTGCGTCGAGCCGGATGGGCCGTGGTGTGCAGGGCTACGGTGGCGGCATGTCGCTCGTCGTCGTCACTCGCTCCGATGGTGTCGCCACACTGACTCTCAACAACCCGACCGAGCGCAACACGTTGACGGCGCCGATGGTGGCCGAGATCGTGGCCGCGATGGATGACATCGAAGCCGACGAGTCGATCGGCGCGATCGTCGTCACCGGTGCTCCTCCTGCATTCTGTGCCGGCGCCAACTTGGGGAACTTGGCGGAAGCGAACGAGTCGAGCCTCGGATCGATCTACGAAGGCTTCCTGCGCATCGCCCGCAGTGCGCTGCCGACGCTCGCCGCAGTCAACGGCGCCGCAGTAGGAGCAGGCATGAACCTCGCCCTCGGCTGCGATGTCCGCATCGCCGCCCGCCGGGCGAAGTTCGACACTCGGTTCATGCAGATCGGGCTGCACCCTGGAGGCGGTCACACGTGGATGCTGCGGCGAATCGCTGGCCCGCAGGTGGCCATGGCCGCGGTGGTGTTCGGCGAAGTCATGGACGGCGAGGAGGCGGCGCGGCTCGGCGTCGTGCATCGTTGCGTCGACGACGACCAGTTGTTGGAAGTCGCCCAGACGATGGCGGCGCGTGCCGCCAGCGCCCCGCGCGATCTCGCAATCGAAACGAAGAAGACGATCCAGGCGATGGCCGACATCGACGACCACCCGGCGGCGGTGAAGCGCGAGCTCGATCCGCAGCTGTGGAGCACCCGTCAGCCCTGGTTCGCCGAACGCCTGGCAGTCCTGCAGGCCAAGATCAGCAGCGCCAAACCTCACTGATACACCCTCGGTGAGGATCGGTGACAGGGCCGAGTGTCACAGTTTCCGGTGACAAAAAGCGCGCACGAATGTTACGCAAGGTGTCTTTCGCACGCCTGTCCGTGTGCGTTACCGTTCATCACGGATAGCTCCCTACCGTACGTTCCGACAGAAAACGGAGGTACTTCATGAGCCAGCGCCACCGCAGTCAAGAGGCGATCCCCCCGCCGAAGATGGACTCGCGAGCCCACGCCCACAACGAGCGGCACCGCATCCACAGCGTGTTGCAGCAAGTGACGGCGCAGGTCAGTGCCGGTTATGAGCCTGATGAGGTGCACGAGCCGGGCAGAGCCTGGGTCCCTGCGCATCACCGAGACCCGGAACGGGCCAAGACGAAGGATCCGGGCAGCCGCGTTTCGCGCCACTGGAAGCTGAAGATGTGGAAGCGGCGCACCACCATCCGGAGGGCGAAGGCTCAGGCGTTTCGAATCGCCGACTGACGCGCTCGGCTGCGACCGGCGGCGGGCCCTACAACCAGGCGTCGACGAATTCGTCGCGGCGGGCGTTCCACTCCTCGGCGGTG
>DATBKA010000121.1:0-12635 GCA_036556105.1 Ilumatobacteraceae bacterium
GCGGCGACGCGCCAGCCACCCTCGATGAACCGCGCCGCGGCCTCGGCGCCGATGCCGCTCGCGGCTCCGGTGATCAGGGCGACGGGCGCCACGAGCGATCCTCGGGAAGCGAGTTGCCGCCATCGACGACGAGTTGCTGGCCGGTGATGAAGCTGGCACTGGGATCGGCCAGAAAGCGGACCGCGGCCGCGACCTCAGCCGGTGTGCCGCTGCGCCCGAGTGGCGTGAACGTGCCGGCGTTGTGCTCGTGGATCAACTGCACGCCGGTCGAGATCCAGCCCGGCGACACGGCGTTGACCGTGATGCCCGAGGCGGCGGCTTCGAGGGCGATCGCCCTCGTCAACCCGATCATCCCTGCCTTGGCGGCGTGGTAGCCCGGATCACCGAGGAACGCCTGCACTGGCCCGGACGTGGAGGCGACGTTGACGATGCGTCCGTAGCGTCGCTCGCTCATCGGGCCCAGACAGGCGCGGGTGACGAGAAAGCACGTCGTCAGGTTGCGGTGCAGGCTGTCGGACCAATCGTCGAGGGTGATCTCGGACGTGATCAGGTTGTGCGGCTGCATGCCGACGGCGATCATCCCCGCGTTGTTGACGCAGATGTCGACGCGGCCGTCGATGGCCAGCGCCGCGCCGAGCAACGAGTCGGCGGCTCCCTGGGCCATCAGGTCGCCGACAAAGCCCGACGCGGCAAACCCGAGATCGACGAGCTCGGTCACGCGTTCGTGGATCCGTTCGGTCGTCGAGCCGATCACGACATGAGCGCCGTCGGCGGCCAGCGCTTTGGCGCAGGCGAAGCCGATGCCTCCGGCGTTGCCGGCGCCGGTGACGACGGCGACCTGTCCAGCGAGGTTCATGACGCCAAGCATTCCACGGCTTCGGCAAAGGCCTCGGAGTGCGCGGCGACATCGCTCTGGGTGTGATGCGGGGACATCAGCGCCATGTTGTGGAACGGCGTCAGCAGGATGCCGCGGTTGACGGCCCACAGGTGCATGAACGCGTCGAGCTCTTCGTCGACCGCGGCTGCGGCAGTTGCTCCGTTGCGCGGCGGTGCGCAGAACCAGTACTCGGCGCGGCTGCCGAGTTGTTGCACGTGCCATGGCAGTCGATGGCGATCGATCGTGGCTTGCACTCCCGCGGTCCATTCGCTGGCCAACGGAATGGTGTGGGCGAAGTCGTCATCGCCGAGTGTGGAGCTCAACGTGGCGCGCACCGCGGCGAGGGCGAGGGCGTTGCCCGTGAGCGTGCCGCCGACACCGCTGACGTCGACTGCGCTGGAGCTGATCATCGGTGCAAGCTGATCGGCGATCGCCGCGGACATCCCGAACGCGGCAACGGGCATGCCACCACCGATGGTCTTCCCGATCACGAAGAAGTCGGGTTGCAACCCCCACGCTGCGGTGGCGCCGCCGGGGCCGACGCAGATCGTGTGCGTCTCGTCGATCACCAACAACGTGCCGTACTGGCGCGTCAGCGCCCGCAACTGCTCGTGGAAGCCGGGGTCGGGCAGGACGATGCCGATGTTGGTGAGCGCCGGCTCGGCCAGCACGCACGCGATCTCGCCGGTGGCCAGAGCCGCCTCCAACGCGTCGATGTCGTTGAACGGAACGACGACCGTCGTGAGTGCGGGATCCACTGCGGCGCCGATCGTGCCCGGCCGGCACACGGTGTTGCCGGCGGCGTCGAGCGTCGCCAGTGCTTCGTCGACGGAGCCGTGATAGCACCAGTCGAAGACGAGGACCTTGGGTCGGCCGGTGAGATGACGGGCGAAGCGCAACACGAATCGGTTGGCGTCGGTGGCGGTCATCGCCATCTGCCACACCGGGAGGCCGAAACGCCGGGCCAGCTCGGCGCCGACCCAGGCCGCCTCGGTCGACGGAAGCATCGTGGTGATGCCACGGCTGGCTTGGGCGTAGAGCGCGTCGGCGACCTGAGGGAGGGCGTGACCGGTCATCGCCCCGGTGTCGCCGAGGCAGAAGTCGATGTAGTCGAGGTCGTCGACATCGGTGAAGTGGGCTCCGGCGGCGGACTCGAAGAAGATCGGGAACGCTCCCGGCCAGCGGGTCATCCACGCCATCGGCACACCGGCGAGGAGGTTGGCCGTCGCCTCTTCGGCGAGCTTCGCCGAGCGGGGATGGCTGGCCACGAAGCGTCGCTCCTCGTCATCGAGCCGGGCACGCAGAACTTGTCGATCGATCATATACGCCAGTATGGACAAAGGAATCGCTCGCTGTCGAGCGAAATCGATAACTTTTGGCTAACAATCAGCCCGATCTACTTAGCCAGCTTCTCCAAGCCCCGGTAGGCGAACAGCAGCGTCAGCGCGCTGATCGCGACGATGGCGACCAGCCCACCCCACGTGTCGTTCCACGTGACGTCGCCGAGCCAGCCCTCGCGAGCCAAGCGCAAGATGTTCGTGAACGGATTGATCCGCGCCACACCGTGCAGCCAGCCCGACATGACGTTGAGCGGCGCCTGGGCGTTGCTGAGGAAGATGGCGTTGAACAACGTCAACTGCATCAGCGCCGCGGCGCGCATGTCGCCGAACCGGTAGGCGAGACCGAGGCCCCAGCCCGACGCAGCCGTGGCCACGCCGAGCCCTGCAGCGAAGAGCGTGAGCAGCCCGAGTGGTCCTCCCGTGAGCCGGGCCCCGAAGGCAATTCCGACGATCAGCACACTGGTGATGACGATGACGACGCGTGTCCACGCCGTGATCAGTGGACCCATGATCAACGCCAGGCGCGGTGCCGGTGCCATTCGCAGCCGGTCGAAGAACCCGCTCTCGATGTCGCGGACCGTGGTGAAGCCGAGCCCGAGGCCGGCGAAGCCTGAGCCCATGCACGCCGCGAACGGCAGGTACCAGTTGACCGAGCGATCGGTCGGGAAGCCGGGGATCTTCGTGATCGCGAAGAACGTGCCGCTGAAGGCCACCGTCTGGAAGATCGGCATCGCCAACGCCGGGAAGAACGCCGATGGCAGCCGGCGAATCATGCGCAGGCCACGCAACGCCAAGCCGCGGGCGGACCGCAGCAGCGTGCCGCCCGGAGCCTGTCCGGACGGTGCCACGCTGACTCCGACCGCGCTCATCGTGAGGCCAGCCGGGAGCGGAGGGCGCGCAGCGCCAGGGCGGTCGACACGACCCCGATCCCCACGGGGATCAGCAACGCCGCAGCCACGTGGCTGCCGGTGATGCCGTCGATGACCAGCCCACGCACGCCCTCGACGAGATGTGACACGGGATTGACGTTGGCGATGACCTTGTAGGCACCCTGCATGGTCTGGCGCGGGAAGAACGTGCTCGAGAAGAACAAGGCGATGAACAACAGCGGGAAGCTCCCTTGCACCGCCTCCGAAGAGCCGGTCTTCAGCGCCATCGCCGCGGTGAAGCCGCCGATCGACATCGCCGTGAGGCCCCCACAGATCACTATGATGATCACCCCGGCCACTCCGGACTTGATGCTGACTCCGAACGGCAGCAGCACGAGGACGAAGAACAGCGCTTGGAAGGCGCCGAAGGCTGCGGCACCGGCGAGCCGGCCGAGGAGGATGCTGACACGAGATGTCGGCGTGGCCAGCAGGCGGTCGAAGAACCCATGCTCGATGTCGGTGGCCAGCGCCGCGCCGCCCGTCACCGACCCGAACAGGACGCCTTGGATGATGCTGCCGGCCAAGGCGAAGTCGAGGAAGTTGTCGACCTTCGGGAAGTTGGGCAGGCGCACGGCGCGCCCGAACGACGAACTGCCGAGAGCTGCGAAGAACAGCGGGAAGATCAGCGCTGGGATGACCAGCGCCGGTTGGCGGACGAAGGCGAGGATCGAGCGTTTCGACATCGCAACTGTCTGGGCGAACCATTGTCCGGTTGCCGGCGCGGGTGTTGTCGGCGCGGTGATCGTGGTTGCGGTCATGTGCTGCTCAATCGCCACTGCCTCGGGCACGCCGGCGCCGGGCACGCTTCTCCGGCGCCGGCCCGGCGGCGTCGGTCATCGACGCGGTCGACGCACCCTCCAAGCGGTAACCGGTTGCCTCGGCGAACACGTCGTCGAGGCTCGGCTCGTTCAGCTCGAGGTGTTGTACTTTCACACCGGCTTCGTCGAGGGCGCGGACCACGTCGGTCACGGCACTGGCCCCGCCGACCAAGCCGACACCGAGCGTGCCCTCGGCGCTGGTGCGCATGTCGCCGAACCGGGTCAGCGCGTCGCGGGCGACGAGTGCCTGCGTGGCCGGTACCGAGACCAGCAGTGTCGGCGCGCCGACTGCGGCCTTCAGTGCGGTCGGTGTGCCCTCCTTGACGATCTTGCCGTGGTCGATGATCGCCACTCGGTCGGCGAGCTGATCTGCCTCTTCGAGGTACTGGGTGGTGAGCATCACCGTCGTGCCCTCGGAGTTCAACCGTCGCACTTCCTCCCACAGGGTGATCCGGCTCATCGGGTCGAGGCCCGTGGTCGGCTCGTCGAGGAACAGCACGGTCGGCTGATGGATCAGGCTGAGGGCCAGATCGAGGCGGCGGCGCATGCCTCCCGAGTATGTGCCGACGCGACGGTCCGCGGCGCCGGCCAGACCGACACGCTCGAGCAGTTCCGCCGATCGTGGCGCGACCTGGGCAGCAGGCAGCCCGTACAGCACCGCCTGCAGGTGCAACAGCTCGTTGCCGGTCATCAGCGGATCGATCGCCGCGTCCTGCAAGGCCACGCCGATGCTGCGGCGCACGTCGTTGGCTTGGCTGACGACATCGAATCCGGCAACTTGCGCGGTGCCGGCCGTGGGCCGCAGCAGCGTGGTCAGCATGCGCACCGTCGTGCTCTTCCCGGCGCCGTTCGGGCCGAGGAAGCCGAAGATCTCGCCTTCCTGCACTTCGAGATCGACGCCGTCGACCGCCTTCACGTCGCCGAAGTGGCGGACGAGGCCGCGGGCGACGATCGGCAGCGCCGACGCGGCGTGAGGAGAGGTCATGAACGTCTAGCTTGCACCAGGCGGTGCCGCGTCACGGTGTCGCGACAGGTTCGACCGGTGTGACCGGCGCGATGGAACGCACGGCGATGATCTGGGCGATGGTGTCGTACGGCCAGCCGGCCGGGAGCGTCAGCGGCGCGTTCGGTGTGGACAGCACGGAGATGCGCTCCTCGCCGACGCCGATGTAGCCGAGCTCTTGCCGCGCCGCTTCCTTGATGCCGTCGTTGGTCTGCAGCCGGTTGACGTCGGCGGCGAGTTGGGCATTGGCGTTGTTGAGCACCGTCAACTCGTTCTGCTTCGTCTGCAGGTCGTCGCGTTGTTGCATCCAGCTCTTCACCGGCAGGACGTACAGCGAGGCGATCAGCGACGCGGCGATCACGGTGCCGACCAGCCCGAAGACGAGACGTTTGCCGCGGCCTTTGACGAGTTGCTTCTCGACCGGGATCGGCTTGGTGAGCGACGACGTCAGCGCGCTCAGCGAGCTCAGCGAGGTCGTCGAGCTGAAGCGGTCGATGGCACGGCTGGGATCGCGCGGGCGCGGAATCGTGCTGGTCTTGTGCCCGTCGCTCACGGACGCCATTCTCGCAGGTCGGCAACTCCGGAGAGCGTCACTGCGGGCGAGCGGCTCAGCGCGGCGCCAGCGCAGCTCGCCCGCGGTACGCCGCTGACTCGCCGAGTTGTTGCTCGATGCGCAGCAGCTGGGTGTACTTGGCGACACGATCGCTGCGCGCCGGGGCGCCGGTCTTGATCTGGCCGCAATTGGTCGCCACGGCGAGGTCGGCGATCGAGACGTCCTCGGTCTCGCCGCTGCGGTGGCTGATCACACTGGTGTACGCGTGCCGCGTCGCCAACTCGACGGTGTCGAGCGTTTCGGTCAGCGAGCCGATCTGGTTGACCTTGATCAACACGCTGTTGGCGACGTTGCGGTCGATGCCCATCTGCAGGCGAACCGAGTTGGTGACGAACACGTCGTCGCCCACCAGCTGGACCTTCGAGCCGACCGCCGCGGTGAGCGCCGACCAGCCGTCCCAGTCGTCTTCGGCCATGCCATCCTCGAGGCTGACGATCGGATACAGCCCGACGAGACGATCCCAGTAGGCGACGAGTTGTGCCGACGAGAGCACCTTGCCCTCACCCGGCAAGTGGTAGCTGCCGTCGCGGTAGATCTCGCTGACCGCCGGATCGAGGGCGATGGCGATGTCGTCGCCCGGGGTGTAGCCGGCCTTCTCGATCGCCTCGACGAGGATCTTGATCGCGTCCTCGTTGGTGGCCAGGTTCGGAGCGAATCCGCCTTCGTCGCCGACGGCGCTCGACAGGCCGCGGTCGTGGAGCACCTTCTTCAACGTGTGGTAGGTCTCCGCGCCCCAGCGCAGCGCCTCGGCGAAGCTCGGCGCGCCGACCGGCATGACCATGAACTCTTGGAAGTCGATGCTGTTGTCGGCGTGCACGCCGCCGTTGACGACGTTCATCATCGGCACGGGCAGCACGTGGGCGTTGGGGCCGCCGACGTAGCGATACAGCGGAAGGTCGAGCTCGGCAGCGGCCGCCTTGGCGACGGCGAGGCTCGTGCCGAGGATCGCGTTGGCGCCCAGCCGCGCCTTGTTGTCGGTGCCGTCGAGGTTGCCCAGCTCGATGTCGATCAGGCGTTGTTCGAAGGCGTCGATGCCTTGGAGCGTCGCCGCGATCTCGCCGTTGACGTAGCCGACGGCGGTGCTCACCCCTTTGCCGAGGTAGCGATGACCACCATCGCGCAGCTCGACGGCCTCGTGCTCGCCGGTCGAGGCACCGGATGGAACCGCGGCACGCCCGCTGGCGCCGCTCTCCAACTCGACTTCGACCTCGACGGTGGGGTTGCCGCGAGAGTCGAGGATCTCACGGCCGACGATGCTGACGATCTCGCTCATGACCACGAGCGTACGCAGTGTCGCCACTGGCCCCTCAAGCTGACTTCTCCGTGCTTCTCAAGCCGACCGGTCGCGGTGCCGATAAGAGGTCGTGGACGCCCACCCGTCTCAAGCTCCATGGCCCGCTCCCGAGTCCGATCCGGCGCCAATGCTGCCGCCGATGGTCGAACACCATGAGCCGGAACCATTGGTGATGCCCGTCGTCACGCGTGCGTACGAGCACACGAGCCACCAAGGCCCGCAGCTCCTCGGGACCTCAGCGATTCGTGCGCTGGCCGGGCTCGGCTGGCTCGGCACGGTCACGGCCTACAGCCTTTCTGCGGTCGCCTTGTCCAAGTCGTATCGCCACATCACGCTCGACAACTGGCGCGACGCGTTCGCCGAGCTCGACTGGCTGATGCCGTACTTGATCGCGTCGTTCGGATTGGCCTACCTCGGCTGGGTCGTGTGGTCGACCCTCGCCGCGATCAACGGACATCGCGTCGTTCCGTTGGCCTCGTCGCCGTGGCTGCCGCCGACTGCATATCTGCTCGGGCCGGTCGTCGCGGTTGCCGGCTCCGTCTACGCGCCCGACGCCAACGGCTGGTGGTTGGCCGGGGCGATCGCCTGGGTGTTCATCGGTCACGGAACCGTCCTCGTGTCGTTGCGCAGCTCGGCGCGCCGGATCGGGGCCGACTCGGAGGAGTTCAGCAAGCTGATCTGGTTCCCGCTGGCGTCGGCGGGTTATCGGATCATCGCCACGATGGTGCTGCCGCAGACCAGCTTCGACAACTCGGCGTTCTTCACCGCGCTCGTCGTGATCGACGTGACGTTGATGATGGCGACCGCGATCGCGTTGTGGCGAGCGATGCACTCGTTCGACAAGGCCTGCGGGCGCGACCGCTACTCCGCCGTCGAGAACCAGCTGCCGGCGTTCATGGCCGCGGCTCACCGCTGAGCTTCACTTCGTCCCACAACGCGTCGAGCACCTCCAACGTTGCTTCGCCGAGGACGATGCCGCGTTCGGCGGCAAGCCGTTCGACGGCTTCGAACCGTCGCCGGAACTTGTGCGTGGCGACTCGCAACGATGCCTCGGGCTCGACATCGAGGTGGCGGGCAACGTTGACGACCGCGAACAACAGGTCACCCAACTCGTCGTCGATCTGACCCGCCTCGCCGTGCTCGACAGCGGCGACGAGCTCGGCCGTCTCTTCGGCGATCTTCGGCAGCGCACCACCGACGTCGGGCCAGTCGAACCCAACCTTCGCCGCCTTGCGCTGCACGTGGTAGGCGTAGCTCAGCGATGGCTGCGAGGCGGCGACTCCGTCGAAGACACTCGTGCGTCCCTTCTCGGCGTGCTTGATCGCATCCCAGTTGGCGAGCACCGTTCCGGAGTCCTCCGCCTCGACGATGTGCCCCTCCACCGGGAAGACGTGCGGGTGGCGGCGGACGAGCTTGTCGTGGATCCCGTCGGCGACGTCGCTGATGGTGAAGCGACCCTGTTGCTCGGCGATGGTGGCATGGAACTCGACCTGGTAGAGCAAGTCGCCGAGCTCTTCCACCAGCGCCGCGTCGGTCGCTGGATCGTCGGGGTCGAGAGCATGCAGCGCGTCGACGACCTCGTAGGTCTCCTCGAGCAGGTACTTGATCAGCGATTGATGGGTCTGCTCGCGGTCCCACGGGCACTGCTCGCGGAGCGTGCGTGCCAGTTCATGGAACCTGACCAGGGAGCTGCCGACCGATGAGCCGAGGTGGGGGATGTAGACGCACGTCAGGTGATCCGCCTCGACCGTGCGGTCGAGCTCCGCCCACGTCGTGTGGGTGATCAGCTCGTCGGGCGTTCCCAAGCGCTGCAGGATGACGACGGGCTCGTCGCCGCGCGCCCCTTCGACGGCGAGCTTGATGTCACTGAGCACCCAGTTGGCATGCGTGTGGGCGACGAACAACGGGCCGCGATCACCGGCCGCAGCGGTGGCGAACTCGTGACCGTCGATCAGCCGCACCGCGGCCTCGACCGGGTCGATGCCGAGTCGGGCATAGGCCACATCGAGGAACGACATCGCCGGCAGGGTGGTGCAGTCGACGCGATCGTCGGTGCGCAGCCGTTGCACCGTGCGCTCCAGCACGAGTGGCGACCCGGGCACCGCGTAGATGATCTCGCCGTGCTGCGTCGCCGCGGCGACCAACCGATCGATGATCTCGCTGTAGACGTCGGCGAAGGTGTCCGCGGATTCGTAGACGGCGTCGAACGACGAGGCGTTCGACACGAGCGAGGCGGAGGGATGACGAGTCGTGCGCAGGTAACGATGAGTGGGGGCCGCCGGCATCGAAGCGATGGCATCGAGCGTCTGTTGCGTGACGTACTCCGGCCCGCCCGGGCCCAAGCCGACGATGGTGATTCGCGGCCTCACGTCCGCGTCTCAAGCCTTCAAGGGCTGCACCGACTGCGTCAACGGATCCCAGCGTCCGTAGCGCGGGTCGACGTAGATGCCGGCATCGGCGTAGAGCTGCGCCAGTTGCCGCTCGCCGATCGCCGCTGTGGTGACGATCGCCTTCGACTCCTCGGACAACTCGTCGAACGGCCGCAACAGCAAGACGGCGGCGAACGTGTCGAGGTCGGCAGCCAACGGTTGGCCAACGGGTGTGTTGCCCAGCACCTCGACGACGGCCGGGGCCAGGTTCTCGGGAGCCATGCACTCGGTGCCGTCCGGAGCGAGCACGACTCCGCCACGGGCGGCCAGGTCGGGGTCGCCGGAGAACTGCTGTGCCGCATCGGCGAACGACGTTCCCGATTGGAGGGCGGTCATGATCGCCACGGTGCCGTCGAGCGTGGCCACCGGAATCGCGCCGAGGCACACGGACTGGCTGCCGTTGAGACCCTTCTCGTACACGGCGCGCACGTCGTCTTCGAATCCGGGTTGGGAGCGCATCACGGAGATGACGTCTTCCTTGATCCACGCCGTGAGCTCGCCGCGCAGTTGCGCACCGTCGGTGACATCGTCGTTCGCGCCAGCGTCGCCCGCGCCGGCAGTGACGCGCTGCTGGGCCTGCTCGACGGTCAACTCGTCGTCGCCGACACGGGCAGCGACGTCGTTGCGGTTGAAGGTCGAGCACGACGAGAGCGTCGAGGCCGCGGCGAGCAGCCCGAGCACGGCAACGGAGACAGAGCGTCGTCGCTTCACGGCGCCGACGTTACCGGGCGTCGGGATCGTCGGCCCAGCTCTCGCGCAGCTCATCGGGAGCCGGGGTGAGCACGTCGCGCACGTAGGAGGTGACCGCTTCGCCGAGACCGACATCCTCTCCCGCCGCCTCGGAAAGGAACCACAGGTGTTCGAGCACCTGGTGGAAGATCTCCGCCGGTTCGAGCTTGCCGACCAGGTCGGGAGGCACCCCTTCGATCGTCGGCTCGAAGCGCTCCTCCAGCCACCGCGCCGCGGCGACGGTCTCGGGAACGCGCGTCGCCTTGCCCTTGGCCTGCTGCTCGAGCACGGCTCGGTACCAGCTGATGTCGTTGAGCAGCCGGCGAGCCTGGTTCTCGCCCGTGTCGAGACCGGTCAGCAGCTTCAGCTGGTGCCCGTGGAAGCCGTGCTCGACGACTTGCGGGACGAGGCGCAGCTTGGATCCGCCGGCGGTCGTGTGCAGCTCCATCTCGGCGACATCGAAACCGAGGTCGTGCAACCGTTGCAGACGCTGGCCGATTCGCGACCTGTCGGTGACGGCGAACTCGTCGGCGCCCGTCAACTCGTTCCACAGACCTTCGTAGGCGGTGCCGATCGCCAAGGCGGTCGCCACCGGGTCGATGCCATCGGCGAGCCGGCCACCGGCCTGCAGATCTTCGAGGTCGCCGGCGACGTTCTCGGTGGCGATGTCGAGGTCGAGGCGGCGCTGGCCATCAGAGAGGGTCGGGTGCCGTTCACCGGTCTCGACGTCGATGATGTACGCGCCCAGGGCTCCGGCATCGCGGCGGAAGAGGGTGTTGGACAATGAGCAGTCACCCCAGTAGAAACCGGCGAGGTGGAGGCGCACGAGGAGGCCGGCGAGGGCATCGAGCACTCGCTCGCCGAGATAGGGGATCTGCAGGCCGCGGCCGGACAACACGACGCGATACGGCAACGAGTAGTCGATGTGGCGCGTGATCAGCAGACCCTCGTGGCTCGGCTCGCGCTCGGTGACGACGCCGACGACTTCCGCCGTCGGAAGACCGGCCTCACTGAGCTCGCGCAGCAAGCGCCACTCCCGCTCAGCGAGCGGGTCGGGCAGCTCCTTGACGACGTAGGTGGTGTCACCCGTTTCGACGAGGCGAACGACGTGGCGATGGAGACCGGTGACCTCGTTGAGGCCGGGGATCGTCCACTGCTCGAGCTCGTCCAGGAACGGCCAGTCCACCAATGCCGCGTGCTCGGCGGGCTTGGCGATCTGCAGGCGCATGAGCGTGAATCCGATCCGGACCGGTGGTCACTTCGGCGGGATCAACTCGCGGAGGAAGTCGACGAGGAACGTTGCCGGCTCGGCACCACGTATCGGGATCACGACCTGTTGCGAGTCGTGCTTGTAGATCGCGCCGCGCGCCAGTCGTTGCAAGCGCATCTCCTCACTGGTCTTCAGCTTCACTGGTGACAGCCGCGCCTGGCTCGACGCGATCGACACATCGCGGACATCGAGCCGATGACACTCGGCACGCAGGTAGCCGACGGTGAGCAGCGCCTCGGCGGGCGCCGGGACCGGGCCGTAGCGGTCCTCCCATTCACTGCGGATGTCGTCGACTTCGGCTGCGGTGGTGACCGCGGCCAGGCGCCGGTAGGCCTCGAGTCGCGACTCTTCCTTGGTGACGTAGTCGGTGGGGAGGTAGGCGTCGGTGGGCACGTCGAGCTTCAGCTCGCTCGGCTCCTTCGGTGGTTCTCCCTTCATCTCCCCGACCGCTTCGGTGACCATCTGGCAGTAGAGGTCGTAGCCGACGGCAGCGATGTGCCCGCTCTGTGACTCGCCGAGGAGGTTGCCGGCGCCGCGGATCTCGAGATCGCGCATCGCGATCTTGAAGCCGCTGCCGAGGTCGGTGGCCTCACCGATCGTACGCAGCCGCTCGTAGGCCTCCTCGGTCAGCCTCGCGTCGCGAGGGTGGAACAGATACGCGTAGGCCCGCGATCCGCTGCGGCCGACTCGGCCGCGCAGTTGGTGGAGCTGGCCGAGACCGAGCAGGTCGGCGCGCTCGACCACGAGCGTGTTCACCGTGGGCATGTCGATGCCGCTCTCGATGATCGTCGTGCAGACGAGCACGTCGTAGCGACCTTCCCAGAAGTCGACCACGACCTGCTCGAGCGAGCCTTCGTCCATCTGGCCATGGGCGATGGCGATGCGCGCCTCGGGCACCAGCTCACGCAGACGTTCGGCGGCGTGGGCGATCGTCTTGACCCGGTTGTGCACCCAGAAGACCTGTCCCTCGCGCAGCAACTCGCGTCGCAACGCTTCGACGGCAACGCGCTCGTCGTATTCGCCGACGTAGGTGAGGATCGGCTGCCGATCAGCGGGCGGCGTCTGCAGCAGCGACAGGTCACGGATGCCCACGAGGCTCATCTCCAGCGTGCGCGGAATCGGTGTGGCGCTGAGCGTCAGCACGTCGACGTTGACCTTGAGCTTCTTGATCGCCTCCTTCGCTTGCACCCCGAAGCGCTGTTCCTCGTCGATGATGAGGAGACCCAGGTCCTTGAACTTGACGCCCTCTTGCAGCAAGCGATGGGTGCCGATCACGCAGTCGACCTCGCCGCTGGCCAGGCCGTCGATCACCTTCTTGGCTTCCTTGTTGGTG
>DATBKA010000122.1:0-5195 GCA_036556105.1 Ilumatobacteraceae bacterium
GTCCCAACAGGCGACGTCGAGCGCGCTCTTGGCGTAGTTGTGACCCATCAACGCCTCGGACATGCGTCGGTTGATGTCGCCGAGGTTGGTCGGGTCGGCGCCGATCAAGGCCGGGGCCAGTTCGTGCAACGCCGGAACCGCACCCCGCGCGTGTGCCGGGAGATAGGTCGAGCCGAGTGGGCAGGTCTCGGCGAAGCCCTCGAACCCTTCGTCGGTCTCGATCCGAACGACCGTGCTGGTCAGCGTGCGCACGACGCGTCCGCCGGACATCACGTACGTGCCGTAGCGGTAGCCGAGCTCGTAGGCGAACGCTTCGATCGACGTGATGCGCATGGATCGGCACGGTAACGCACCGGCCGCTGCACATCGTGAACGACGGCGACGTATGACATGCTGCCGAGCGTGCCTCAGCCCTCCTACGTCGCTTCGGTCGACAGCCCACTGGTCGCTGACGCCGACGTGATCGCACGCTTGGCCGGTGAGCTCGGCGCTCGCCGACTCGTCAGCGAGGTCGTGGTGCCGGTGCGCTCCGGTCGCGCCTTCGTCGTCGAAGCAGGACAGATCGTGCGCTTCTCGACAGTCGACGGACCGCAAGTCGTCGACCTGAACCTGTGGTGCCGGGATGACCCGCGTGAGCGCTTCTGGGCGAGCCGGACCCGTCAGTTCTACGGCACACACGTGTCCACCGGCCACCGCCTGTGGAGCAATCTGCCGTTCCTCCGACCGATGGTCACGTTCATCGCCGACTCGATCGCCTACGGACGAGACGACGACGACGCCGGTTGCCACGACCTGCTCGGCACGCGCTGCGACCCGTACGTGAGCCAGATGCTGAGCGGCGAGGCGTATGACTTCCATTGCCACTCCAACCTCACCCGGGCCATCGCCCCGTTCGGGCTGACCGAGTTCGACGTCCACGATGTCATCAACCTGTTCCAGGTGACCGGGCTGATGCCCGACGACAAGCGTTACTTCATGAAGACGTGCCCAGCGAGACCCGGCGACTACGTCGAGCTGCTGGCCGAGATCGACCTGCTGATGGCGATCTCGTTGTGTCCCGGCGGTGACCTCGCCGTGCCGCTGTGGGGGGAGGGCTCCGACGTCGAGCCGAACTGCAATCCCGTGCGCGTCGAGGTCTTCCAACCGGACGCCGCGCTGTTGCACGGTTGGCGACCCGCCGAGCGGGCTGCATATCGAGGTGCCTCGGGGATTCGTCACGGTTACCACGCGCCGACCGACCCGCCGCCGCCCCTCACCGACCGGGTCCGAGTCACGGACTGAAGGCTCCGCAGCGTGGGGGTGCTCCTCGGTCTTGCCGCGGGCCTGTTGCTGGGCTGCAGCGACTTCTGCGCGCTGCGCGCCTCGCGCACGATCAGCGCGGTGTCGGTCAGCCGGATGAACCTCGCCATCTCCGGTCTGATCGCGCCGCTGCTGTTCTTCGTCAAGCCGGTCGACTGGACGCTGCGCGACGTGGTCTTCGGCAGCCTGTCGGGACTGACCCTCGCCGCCGGCCTCGTCCTGCTCTACCGCGGCTACAGCGTGGCGAGGATGGGAATCGTCGCACCAACGTCGTCGGTTCTGCTGGCAGCGGTTCCGGTGTTGCTCGATCTGGCCAAGGGGCATCAACCGAGCACCGTTGCGGCCAGCGGCATGGCGCTCGGCCTCGTGGCCCTCGCCCTGACCACGTACGAGCGTGGTGGCTCGGGCAGCACGAAGATCGGTGTCCTGCTCGGCATCGGCGCCGGGCTGCTGTTCGGGATCGCCTTCGCCTTGACCGCCGAGACGTCGGATGACGCCGGGCTGTCGCCGGTGTTCACGCAGCGCCTGGCGGGGCTGCTGTTCCTCGCCGCGATGCAGCCCTTCGACAAGGCTCCGATGCTCGCCTTTCGACGACCGTCGCGGCGGTGGGGGATCGGCGCCGGCCTGGCCGCCGGCGTGGCCATCGCCTCACTGAAGCTCGGCTACATCAAGGGCGCGACGGGGCCAGTTTCTGTCGCCGCCTCGCAGTTCGCCACCGCCGGTGTGCTGCTGTCGGTGATCTTCAACAAGGAACGATTGCGGTCGTGGCAAGCGATCGGCGTCGGTGCCAGTGGTGTCGGTGTGGCGTTGATGGCCCTGGGGTGATGGCGAGTCCGGTGCTACCGTGACGCCATGACTGAGATGGTGTTAGAGGGTGTTTACGTTCCGGTCGTCACGCCGTTCGATGCGAACGAGGGCGTCGACCTGTCAACGTTGACGAAGGTCATCGACTACTGCCTCGACGCCGGAGTGGCCGGAATCGTCTCGTGCGGCACCACCGGCGAGTACTACGCGATGTCCTCCGACGAGCGCAAGCAAGTGATGGCGCACACGCGTGAGGTCGTCGGAACTCGAGCAGAGCTCGTCGCCGGCTGCAACGCCGGGTCGACACGCGAAGCGATCGGCCTCGCCGAAGCGGCGGTGGCGATGGGCTACGACGCGATCATGCTTGCCGCGCCTCCGACGTCGTTGCCTTCACAGCGCGAGCTGGCGGCGCACTATCGAGCGATCGCCGACGCGGTCCCCAAGCCGGTCATCCTCTACAACTACCCGGCACGGGCCGGGGTCGAGATCGGCTTCGAATGCCTCGACGCGGTCGCCGACCATCCCAACATCATCGCCATCAAGGAGTCGAGCGGTGACTTCTCCCGGTTCCTGCACCTGCAGCAGCGTTATGCCGGCCGCCTCGGGATCATGTGCGGCAGCGACGATCAGGCCGCCGACTACTTCGGTTGGGGCGTGCGCAGCTGGTTGGCGGGCACGGCCAACGTGCTGCCGCGGCACCACGTGGTGATCATGAACACCGCCAACGCCGGAGACTACGACGAGGCCCGCCGGCAGTTCGCACAGATCCTGCCGTGGGTCCAGAACATGGAGAGCGGCTCCTACAACGCCAAGGCCAAGCTCGGCCTCGCCCACCTCGGCATCGACTGTGGTCCGGTCCGCGCCCCGCTGCTCGGGCTCACTGACGACGTCGCCGCCCAGTTGCTGGCGGACCTCGACCAGGCTCTCGCCGCCACGTACGCCAAGAGTTGAGCGACCATGCGCTCGTCGCGGTCGTACACCGCCGTCGAGGTGCACGCCGAAGGCGAGCAAGGCACCTGCTATCTCGGGTCGGTGTTCGAGGTGCCGGGCGTGTCGATGCGCGACAAGCTGCGCCACATCAACGAGGTGGACGACTCGATCCGCAAGTTCTTGTGCTTCGAGCCGAGGGGGCGACCACAGACGAGCGCCAACCTCGTGTTCCCATCGAACGCGCCGGGCGCCGACGCCGGGTTCATCATCTGCCAGGCCGACCGCGCTCACGCGATGAGCGGCTCCAACACGATCTGTGTGGTCACGGCGCTGTTGGAGACCGGCATGGTGCCGATGGTCGAGCCGGAAACGCACGTCGTGCTGGAGACCGCGGCAGGTCTGATCCGTGTCACCGCGGCGTGCCGAGATGGCCGCTGCGAGCGGGTGACGTTCGACGGTGTTCCGTCGTTCGTCGAGGTCCTCGACCTGCCGTTGCACGTGCCGGCGCTCGGTGACATCGTCGTCGACGTCGCCTACGGGGGTTGCTACTACGTGTTCGCCGACCCGGCCCAGTTCGGGGTGAAGCTGGATCGGGCCAGCGCTCGCCAGGTCGTCGAGGCGGGCACGGCGATCTCTCTGGCAGCCCGAGACGCGATCGCCGTCCAGCATCCGGAGATCCCCGAGATCAACTTCATCTCCTACGTGATGCTCATCGGTGACGACGATCCGGCCAACGGCTCGTTGCGTGGCGCGACCGTGTTGAGCGGGCGGGTCGATCGCTCGCCCTGCGGCACCGGCAACTCAGCACGGCTGGCGATCATGGCTGCTCGCGGGCAGGCGACGGTCGGAAGCCGGTTCATCGCCCGCTCGCTGATCGACAGCGAGTTCGTCGTCGAGATGGTGGGTGAGACGACTGTGGGGGATCGACCGGCGGTGCTGCCGCGGATCTCGGGGCGAGGCTGGGTCGTCGGCACGCGCACCTCCACGGTCGACCCGAGCGACCCGTACCCGCTCGGCTACGTGCTGAGCGACGTCTGGGGCGACGAGATCGGCACCTAGTACTTCGACCTCTCTCGTTCGGAGCGCCCCCTCGTGGCTCCCCCACAACAACGCAACGTACCCGGTCAGAGTACCTAACGGCGGAGCGGGTTGCGGTCGGGGTCGAAGGCGCTGATGTCGACCGACGTGCGACCGGTCATGATCAGCTCGGCGATGGCGACACCGCTGGGCGGGGCGAGGGTGAGCCCGAACATTCCGTGGCCGGCGCCGACCACGACGTTGTGCCACCGCTTCGGCCGGCCCATGAACGGCAGGCCGTCGGCGCTCATCGGTCGCGAGCCCGCCCACGTGTCGAAGCGCTCGTCCCAGTCGAGGTCGAGGAAGCGGCGCATCGACGCGATGATCGCCTCGATCCGGCGGGCATCGAACGGAGGAGCGTCGCCACCGAACTCCATCGTGCCCCCGAGGCGGATGCGGTCGGCGAACGGTGTCGCCACGGCGTGCACTTCCTCGAAGATCACCGGCTGCTGGAGACCGGCTGACACCGGCAAGGCGACGTTGTAGCCCTGCCCGGGGATGACCGAGAGGCGCAGATCGAACAGCTTGGCCACCAGCCGCGACCCAGCGCCGGCACTCACCACGAACTCGTCGCCTTCCACGATGCCGTGGCTCGTCCTGACCGAGATCACCCGGTCGCCGGCGGAGTTGACGTCGAGCACATCGGCGTGCTCCATGAAATGCGCTTTGCGAGTGCGGAGGATGTCGATCACGGAATCGACGAATCGGCGCGGGTCGATGGACCGGTCGCCGGGCATGATCAGACCGGCGCGGATGTGGTCGGTCAGCGCCGGTGCCAGGCGCCGCAACTCGTCGCCGTCGACGACTCGATCGGGTACGCGCGCTCCGAACTCGACCATCGGCTGCAACACCTCGAAGTGGTGCTCGGCCTTGGCGACGTCGTGGTACGGCACGAGCAGCTCGCGGCTCATGTTCACGGCGACACCTTGTGACGCCAAGCGCTCCAGCACCGCTGAACTGTTGCGGTTGAACTGCGCCAGAGCGGCACGACCCGACTCGTATCGCGAAGCCGTGCAGTTGCGCGCAAAGGCGATCAGCCACCCGAGCATGCCGGGCACGGCCTTCGGGAGGACGCGCAGGGCGCG
>DATBKA010000123.1:0-2282 GCA_036556105.1 Ilumatobacteraceae bacterium
GTCGATGACGCAAGTTGTCGACAGGGCCGCCACCGCCACAGCGGTGACAAGCAACTTCAACCCGTCAGTCCAATTCCTGGGCGTCACCCTCACGGCGACCGTCTCGGGTGCTGTTGGGCAGGCTGGTCCATCGGGCAACGTCGAGTTCCGTGACGGCACAACCGTCCTCGGGACCGGCTCGGTTGCCAACGGAGTCGCCAGCTACGTGGCCACGTTCACCGTTGCCGGGAACCACTCGATCACCGCGGCATACGTCGGTGACGGGAACTACCTCGGCAGCACGAGCCCGGCCATCAACCAGGTGGTGTTGAGGGCGACCACGACGGTCGTCACCAGCAACCGTGTGCCGTCGGCCAACCCGGGCCAGAGCATCACCTTCACCGCCACCGTGCGGCCGGTGACTGGCACGGGCAACCCGACGACAGGTGTTGTGCAGTTCCGTGAAGGGCCAACCGTCCTTGGAAACGGTGTCTATATCGGGAACGGTCGGTGGACCTACTCCACCACGACGCTCCCGGCCGGCAGTCACACGATCATCGCCTCGTTCCTCGGTTCGGGGAACTACGCGGCGAGCGAAGGGACGTACGTCCAAGTCGTCAATCAGTTCACGACGACGACGACCATCACGAGCAGTGTCAACCCGTCTCGCTTCGGTCAGACCGTGACGTTCACGGCCAGGGTTCAACCGAACCCCGGCTCGGGCGACGTGGCGTTCACGATCGACGGGACCCCTGCTGGATCCTTCCCGATGGATGCGACGGGCCGAGCGCGGATGCCGATCAACAGCTTGTCGGTCAACGTGCACTCGATCGTTGCCTCGTACGCCGGCTCCGCCAACTACGGCGCCAGCACGAGTGCTGCCTTCAACGAGACGGTGAACAAGTCCAACAGCCGGGCGACCATCGCCACCAGCGGTAGTCCTGTCGCCTTCGGATCTCCCGTGACGTTCACGGTCACCGTGACAGCGGTAGCTCCAGGGGCTGGGATGCCGTCCGGAGACGTGCAGTTCTTCGTCGACAACGTGCTCGTCGATACCCAGCCGCTGGTCCTCGGCCAGGCTGCGTCGACCCAGAGCAACATCGCTCGAGGGCGGCACACGGTCAGGGCGACCTACCTCGGTGGCGTGAACTTCAACCTCGACGCCAGCAACAACATCACTCAACGGATCAACTGATCCTCCGTCCCTCTTGTGAGGGCATGAATCGGCAGTCGGTTCATGTCCTCACAAGAACCGGACTCAATAAGTGGTGACCCGGTCTCGGTAGACCTCTCAACCGAGATCGGGCCACCGCCGTTTTTGGCGGCGGCGCAGGCCGGCCTTGCCGAGCTTGCGATGTTCGGCGAGTGCCCACTGGCGGCGCCAGCCGTTGTAGTCGGGGCCTGTCAGCTTCGGGTTCGTGCCGGCGGCACGCCTGCGGCGAGCGGTCCAGTAGTCCGTCAAGGCCTCGTCGCCGAGCGTCGTGACCGCGGCCTCGATGCGTGCGTTGAAGCGCCGCGTCGACTCGCCCTCGATCGGCTTCAGCGGGGCGCCGAACACGACCTTCGTCTTGCCGGGCTTCGGGCGGCTCATGCCCTTGCCGAAGATCGCGCCGGTGCCGTCGATGAACATCGGCACCACGGACGCACCGGTGCGCGACGACAGGTATGCAGCGCCACCCTTGAACTCCTGACCCCATCCGTCGGGCGAGCGTCCGCCTTCGGGGTAGATCACCAGGCTCCACCCGTCCTCGATCAGGCGCCGAAGTTGGTCGCTGGTCTTGCGGCCGGTGACCTCGCGGTCGATCGGGATCGCGTTCAACGACAGCGCGGCGATCACGCCTTTCACGCGCTTGTCGAAGAAGTAGTCGGCCGCGGCAGCGACGACGAGCTTCGAGCGCCACGGCTCGGGGATGGTCGTGATCGAGAGCGGCGTGTCGAGGTGGCTGTGGTGGGTCGGGGCGAAGATCAGCGGCGGTGGGTCGTCGAGGTTGCGCAGATCCTCGAGCCGGTCGACGCCGGCGATCTCGGGGCGGGTGAGACCTTGGACGAGCAGCCGCAGCGGTCCGCGGGTGATCACCTTGCGCGCTGCGCGTGCCGGGCCCTTGCGCGCCCAGGCGGTCTCGAAGTTGGCGCCGAGCTTGGAAGGTTCGGGAGGGACCACGACGCCCTTGGGGACACTCGGCTTGCGGTACGGGAAGCCGAGGTTGCGTGCCGGTCGTAGAGCACGTTGCAGCGTGGTGCTGGCGACGTCGCCGAGGCGCGCCGCGCGGCGCAAGCCGGTCAGCGAGTACGGCACGGTGCGC
>DATBKA010000124.1:0-5304 GCA_036556105.1 Ilumatobacteraceae bacterium
TGGCGGTTGGTGTGGTCCTGCTCGTCTTCTCGACGACGGACCAACGCATCGCGGTCTTGCAAGTGACGCACGATCTGCCGGCGGGCACTCAGGTCCGCGCCGAGGATCTGCGTTCGATCGAGCTGTCGACCGATCCGTCGCTCGCCGTGGTCAAGGTCACCGACGTCGGGCTGGTCGTCGGTCAGTACACGAACGTGCGGATCGTCTCCGGCGGATTGCTGGCAACGGGCCTCCTCCAACGGAGCCCGCTGGTGGCGCCGGGTGCCGCAGTCGTGGCGGTGACCGTCCCCTCCGGTGAACTGCCGACCGGCTTGCGCGAGCGATCGCAGGTGCAAGTGGTCATGCCCACCTCTGGCGACGAGGTGGCCCGCGATCCGGTGCTGGCGCGTGTCGTCGGCCTTCCACTCGAGCCTGACGCCACGACCGGGTTGATGTCGGTTTCGCTGGAGGTCGCCGCGGCAGACGCAGTCACGGTGGCCGGTGCCGGCACGGTGCGCGTGGTGCTCTTGGATCCGGGGGCCGACCCTGCGGGCGTGACGGGATGAGCCTCGTTGCGGTCGTTGGCGACGGATGCACGACAACCGCCCTCGGTCTCGCTGCCACATGGCAGCGCGACGAGTCGTGCTTCGTGGCCGAGTTCGACCCAGCCGGCGGTTGCCTCTCGGCGTGGCTCGATCTTCCTCGTTCGCCGGGCCTCGCCGAGGCGGTTGCCGGGTCGTCGAATCCCTCGTGGCCGGATCTGCAGCGAACGATCCAGGCAAGTCCGCGTGGTATCGATGTCATCGTTGCTCCAACTCGACCGGTCGAAGCAGCGGCGGTCGTTCATGCTGCGGAGAAGGCAGTGCTGCCGGTGCTCGCCGCGGTGACGTCGCCAGTCGTGATCGTCGACGGCGGCCGGTTGCGAGGCGGGTTGTCGAACGTGGTCGGCAGGTGCTCGGTCGCCGTGATCGCTCACCGCCAACATGCCGGGTCTGCCGCAGCGGCCGCGCTGGGTCTGGAGCGGGTTGCCGACCTCGCTTCGCTGATGACGGCTCGTTCCATCCCCACGGTCGTCGCCCTCGTCGGCCAGCGGCCGTACAGCGTCGACGAAGCATCTGACTTCGTCGGTGCCGACGCGGTCGTCGCCGTGGCCGACGATCCGTGGGCGGCGGCGGTGTTCGCCGGTCGCGCCGGATCGAGGGCCCGATTGCGGCGATCGGCGCTGATGCAATCGCTGACTGAGCTCAGCGGAGTTGTCGCTGCGTTGTTGCACCGCGATCTCGCCGAGATCCCGGCACTGCCGGACGAGATGTTGGTCGAGGGCCGATCATGACCGCGGACCGTGCTGTCGTTCGCGAGCTCACCGAGCGACTGTCCGCGCGGCTGGCGGAGGCGGTGGAGTTGGAGACGGGCGGCGCCGACGTCGCCGGCTTCGATCCGGGCCACGGCAAGCGCCGTCTCAGCGTGCGCGACGACCGCGCCCGCTTGGAGCTGTTGATGGGGCGCTGGATGGCGGAGGAGATCGCCCGCCTCAATCAGCTCCGTCTCCAACGAGGGGAGGGGTTGCTCGACGAGTACGACGAGCGACACCTGCGCGCGGCAGCGTACGCAGAGACAGTCGGCGCCGGCCCGCTCGAGCCGTTCATGAACGATCCGCACGTCGAAGAGATCGACGTCAACTCGCATCGCAACACGTGGGTCTCCTACTCCGACGGGCGCAAGGAGCACGCCGGGCAACTGTGGGACTCGCCCGAGGAGCTCTACGCGTTCCAGCGTCGAGTCACGTTGTCGATGGGAGTCTCCGAATCCCGCCTCGACGAGCAGTCGCCGATGGTCACACTGCAAGCGCCCGACGGCTCGCGCGTCGTGATGGTTCTCGGTGGGGCCGGTCGCAGCGGCGTGTCGTCGCAACCGCGCATCTCCATTCGTCGCTTCACAGTGCGCCAGGTCGGCCTCGATGGGTTGGCGCAACGCGGGCTGTTCCCGCAGTGGCTGGTTCCCCAACTCGAATCCCTCGTTCGCTCGGGCATGACGATTCTCGTCTCCGGCGGGCCCGGTGCCGGAAAGACGACGTTGCTCAAGGAGCTGCTCGGCGCGGTGTCTCCGCTGGAGCGAATCGTGACGGTCGAGAAGGGTCTCCTCGAACTCCGCCTCGAGGACGACCCTCGCCATCCAGACGCACCAGCCTTGTTCACCCGCCAGGCGAACACCGAGGGCCGCGGCGCGGTCTCGGCACGCGAGCTCGTCGAGCTGACGCGCCGGCTCAACCCGGATCGGGTCATCGTCGGCGAGCTTGTCGAGGATGAAGCGTTGGAGATGCTCGATGTGGCGTCGATGTGCAAGCGAGGTTCGATGGCGACGATCCACGCGCACACCGTCGAAGCGGTCCTCAGTCGTCTGGCGTTCTACGTCGCCAAGAGCAACACGAAGCTGCCCGAGTACGCAGTGCTCAACCTGATCGCCGAGACGATCGATTTCGTGATCCACATCGACCTCGTCCGCAACGCCGAAACGGGCAGCACCCAACGGCGAGTCACCTCGATCGTCGAAGTCGGCGGTCGCGGCGAGCACGGAGGAATTCGAACGACGGAGACCTGGGGGATCAACGACTGGAACGAGTTCGTGCAACGCAACCCGCTGTCCGAGCAACACCTTCGCCGGCTGCGACTGGCCGGCTGTGCCGTCGGGCTGTTCGTGCCGAACGACGGAGTGTTGGCCTGATGAACCGCGATGCCCTGTTGATCGCCATTGCCGCGATCGCGTTCGTCGCGGGTGGCTTCGTCGCTCGGTCCGGGTGGGAGCCGCGACCGGAGCCGGTCGCCCGTCGACGGCCTCGCTTGTCGATCTTGGTTGCGGTCTTCGTGGCGGCGGTCGTCTTGGCCATCTCCGGTTGGGCCGCGCCATCGGTGGCGATCGGCGGGATCGCTGGCTGGATTGCCAGTTCGTTTCGGCAGCGACGCCCTCCGGACGACGGTGGCGTCGAGCGCACGGACGCGCTGGCGTCATGGGTCGAGAACGTGCGCGATGTGCTTCAGTCCGGTAATCAGCCGGTCGGCGCGATCGGCGCGACGACGCAAACCTGTCCACCCTCGATCCGTCCTCACGTGGTGTCGCTGTTCGCTCGGCTCTCGGCCGGGCAACCGGCCGAGTTGGTGTTTCGCCGGTTTGCCGACGAGATGAACGATCCACTCGCCGACCTCGTCGCAGTCGGGCTGTTGATCGCCGTGTCGCGTGGTGCCGAGACAGAGGAGGTGCTGTCGGCGTTGGCAGTGCAAGCTCGCCATCAGGCCGATCGGCGCCGGATCGTGGAGGCCGAGCGCGCACCGATGCGTC
This sequence comes from Ilumatobacteraceae bacterium, assembly GCA_036556105.1. Lineage (GTDB taxonomy): Bacteria > Actinomycetota > Acidimicrobiia > Acidimicrobiales > Ilumatobacteraceae > JAENVT01. Next base: position 3,313 of record DATBKA010000124.1, read on the forward strand.
GCGAGGTGTTGATGGTGTCGGTGGTGATGTGCGCGTTGCTTGCCGGCGTGTTTCTGTTTGCGCGGAGCTCGTACCTCGACGCCTACGACGACGTCGCCGGGCAGCTGTTCCTGACGATGGTCCTTCTCGGCTACGGCGCCCTCCTCACGTGGGTCTCCCGCCTCGCCAGGTTCCCGAAGCCCGCCCGCTTCCTCACCCTGCGGTTCAGCGAGCCGTGAGCGCGATCATTCGACTGGTTCTCGCCACACTGGTCGGCGCCGGCGGCCTGGCGCTCGTTGCCAGCGGTGTCGGCCAGAGACGGCCTTCGCTGCGCCGGATGTCTGCGCATATGGCGCGGTCGCAGGCACCCGCAACCGACGGCATGGCTCCCGGCTGGGCACGCCTCGGGCGGCCGTTGGCGCGACATGTGTCGGTGTCGACCACGACCGGATCACAGCTTCGGCTGGCGCGTCGTACGGTCGAAGTGCACGCCGCGTATCTCGCCTGCGCCGCCGCAACGGGACTGTTCGCCCCGCCGCTGATCGTCGGCACCGGGCAAGCCCTCGGCCTGATCTCGATCGGTGTCGCCCTACCACTCGTCGGTGCGCTGTTCTGTGCCGTGGTGGCACCGCTGTTCGTGCACCAGTCGATGCGCGCAGAGGCGGCGGAGCAGCATCGCGATCTGCGCTACCAGCTCTCGTCGTACCTCGACGTCGTGACGATGCTGCTGGCCGGCAACATGGGCAACGAAGGAGCGCTCCGGCAGGCAGCGCGTGCCGGCGACGGGCGGCTGTTCGTCGAGTTGCGCAAGCGGATCGTGGCCGCGGAGGCATCCAATCGCTCGCTCGTGTCAGCGCTCGCCCAACTCGGCGACGACCTGCAACTGGTCGAGCTGCAACAGATCTCGGCATCGGCATCGCTCGCCTCCGCGGCGGGCGCGCCGGTGGCGCGAACGCTCGCCGCGAAGTGCGCCACGTTGCGCAGCGCGCTCTCCGCCGAGCAGGAAGCAGACGCCCGGGTTCGCACCGGCAAGATCACCATCCCTCTTGTCGGGATGTCGCTCTTGATCATGGCGTCGGTCATCTACCCAGCCCTCAACTTCTCTCGATGAAGGAGCAACCATGGACATCGACCTGATGGTCACCGCCATCATCCACACCCTGTACGGCAACGTGCGCCGTCTCGTCCCATCGGCGCCCGATCGTGATCGCGGCGCGGTCTCGCTCGAGCAGGTCCTCTGGTTCGTCGCCGCGGGCATCGCCGTCGCCGTGATCGCCGGGATCTTGTGGGGCAAGATCAAGACGGAGGCGAACAAGTCGATTCAGGCGCCGACCGCTCCCTGACGTGGGCAAGATGCCGAAGCGTGCCGACGACGACGCGGGCGCCGCGTCGCTGACCATCGTCCTGCTCGCGCCACTCCTGCTGGTGTTGATGTTCGCCGGGTTCCAGGCAGCGATGTGGAACCATGCCCGCACCGAGGCGCGGGTGGTTGCCCGCGAGACAGCGGTCCTCGTTGCCCGCGATCGGGTACCGACCGCACAGGCCTCGGCTGCCGCGTCAACGTCGCTGGCCGGCGACAACGTGCTGACCGGCGCCAAGGTGTCGGTCACGACGACGGCGTCGAGTGTCATCGTGACGGTCGTCGGCGACGCGCCCGGGCTGTTGCGCGGCACGTCGAATCGTGTGCGCGTGACGGTCGCGCTACCTCGCGAAGGCTGGGTGCGCCTGTGACGGCCGAACGCGATCGCGGCGAAGCCAACGCGCTGGGTCTGGTGCTCATCGCCCCTCTTGCCTTGGCCCTCGGACTGCTCGTGCTGTGGATCGGACGCAAGGTCGACACCGACGTACAGATGCAGGCGGCGAGCTCGGCGGCGGCGCAAGCAGCGGTGCTGCAGCGGACTCCGGCGGCAGCCATCAGCGCGGCACGCGGAACCGCGGCGTCGATGTTGACCGATGCCAAGGCCTGCGCCACAGGTGCATCCGTGTCCGTGGATATCTCGCAGTTCCGACCCG
>DATBKA010000125.1:0-4300 GCA_036556105.1 Ilumatobacteraceae bacterium
ATGATGAGGTCTGCAGCGCAGCTCCACATTCGATGCGCCGGTGACCCTTTCAGCTCCGTTCGGCTCATGCCCAACGGCATGATGACTGCCTCACGGAGGTAGTCGGCGAACGGCATGCCCGCGGCGTGGGCAACAAGGTCGGCAGCCATCTCGATGCCTGTGTTGGAGTAGATGCGCGTCCGCTCAGGCAGCGAGATCGGTGCGTCACCGTCGAACGCATACCCACCGGCGTGAGCCAGCAGATGTCGCAAGGTGCACCCCGGTTGCCCCACCGGCTGGTCGAGCCCGACGATGCCTTCTTCGGCGGCGATCAGGCACGCCCAGGTCGTGATCGGCTTGGCGAGCGAGGCGATGCGGAATCGCAGGTGTTGGTCGCCCGTTGTCGCAACCGATCCGTCGGTGGCGACGACCGCGGCAGCGACGTTGTCGACGGGCCACGTCGTCGTCAGTCGCAGCGCCTCCACAAACGCCGGCAGTCAGGCAAGGCCGGTAGCGCGCAGCATCTCGGCGACGTGAAAGGCGAGATCGAGGCTTTGCCGAGCGTTCAACCGCGGGTCGCACACCGTCTGGTAGCGATCGTCGAGCTGGCTGTCGAGGATCTTGTCGGCGCCGCCGACGCATTCGGTGACGTTGTCGCCGGTGAGCTCGACGTGGATGCCGCCCGGCCACGTGCCCTCGGCGGTGTGGGCCCGCACGAAGCCGTCGATCTCCGCACAGATGTGATCGAAGTCGCGAGTCTTGCGACCGGACAGCGACGTGAACGTGTTGGCATGCATCGGATCGCACGCCCAGACCACGGGGTGGCCCGTGTCGCGAACGGCACGGAGCAAGGGTCGCAGCCCATCTTCGACGTGGTCGGCGCCCATGCGTGTGATCAGCGTGAGGCGGCCGGCGATCCGAGCCGGATTGAGCTTCTCGCACAGTTCGAGCACGAAGTCGGTGGAAGTGTTCGGACCGATCTTGCAACCGATCGGGTTGCCGACGCCGCGGAGGAACTCGACATGCGCGCCGTCGAGCTGACGGGTGCGCTCGCCGATCCACAGCATGTGCGCCGAGCAGTCGTACCACCCGCCGGTCAACGAGTCCTGCCGGGTGAGCGCTTCCTCGTAGCCGAGCAGCAACGCCTCGTGGCTGGTGTAGAAGTCGACCTCGTGAAGGTTGTGGTTGTTCTCGGTGTCGACCCCACAGGCGCGCATGAACCGCAAGGCGCGATCGATCTCGGCGGCGATCTGCTCGTAGGCGCGTCCCTCGGGGCTCGATGCGACGAACTCCTGCGTCCAGGCGTGCACTCTCGCCAGGTCGGCGAAGCCGCCTTTGGTGAAGGCGCGCAGCAGGTTCAGCGTCGATGCCGACTGGTGATAGGCCTGGACGAGACGGTCGGCGGAGGCAACCCGCGCCGCTTCGGTCGGGTTCGGGTCGTTGACCATGTGGCCGCGGAACGTCGGCAGGTCGAGATCGCCGACGCGCTCGAACGGCGCCGATCGGGGCTTGGCGAACTGGCCGGCAATGCGCCCGACCTTGACGACCGGGACTCCGAGTGAATAAGTGAGGACGACCGCCATCTGCAGGATGACGCGCAACTTCTCGCGGATGTTGACGGCGGAGAACTCCTCGAAGCTCTCGGCGCAGTCGCCGGCCTGCAACATGAACGCGTTGCCCGCGGCGACGTGGCCGAGCGTCGCTTGTAAGGATCGCGCCTCGCCGGCGAAGACCAGCGGGGGATAGGAAGCGATCTGCTTCAGTGCCCGTTCGAGGTCGGCGTGGTCAGGCCACTCGGGCTGTTGTTCAGCAGGGAACGTCTGCCACGACGACGGTGTCCACGCCTTTGCCACGCGCAAATCCTAACGGTGGGCGCGTCGCAGCCGTTTGAAATTCGGCCCGGTTGGGTCGATCGGATCAGCTGCGGTCAGGCGGCGAGGATGCGCACGGCATCTTCGCGCAGCCCGGCAACTGCCCGGCTGACGAGACGGCGAGCCGCTTCGGCGGTGACGCCGAGGTTCTCGCCGACCTCGCGGAAGCTCTTGCGCTCACCGTCGAGGAGACCGAAGCGAGCCTCGATGGCGTAGCGAGCACGCTTGTCGAGGGTGCCCAGCAGTTCGTCGAGCAGGTCGCTGTCGACCATCGCCATCACTGCGTCTTCCGGCGTGCCGTCGCCGTTGGCCATCAGATCGCCGAGGGTGGCGTCGCCGTCGTCGCCGATCGTCTTGTCGAGAGACACCGGCGTGGTGAGCCGGTGCAGCTCGGCGTTGCCGAGGTCGAGCGTCTCGCCGTCACCGGACGCCTGACGAAGCGCGGCGCGCAGGCTGGCGGAGCGATCGCCGGGGATGCGGATCAGGCTGGCCTTCTGGTCGAGGGCGCGGCCGATGGCCTGGCGGATCCAGAACGTGGCGTAGGTGGAGAACTTGAAGCCGCGCCGCCAGTCGAACTTGTCGACGGCGTGCTCGAGGCCGAGGTTGCCTTCCTGGATGAGATCGAGGAGGTCCATGCCCTGGGGCAGGGGGTAGCGGCGGGCGATGGACACCACGAGTCGCAGGTTGGAGCGGATGAAGCGATCCTTGGCGTCGGCGGCGGCAGCGACGGCTGCCTTCAGGGCTGCGCCCTTCTCGCCCTTGGCAAGGCGCTCGGCCGCGTCGCGGCCGGCTTCGATGACCTTGGAGAGCTGACGCTCCTCTTCGGCGTTCAGAAGGGAAACTTTTCCGATGTCGTTCAGGTACAGACCGATAGAATCATTCATGACAGTTGTTCTCAACTCGTTCTTGGAAGTGCATATTCCGGGGCGGTGTTGTGCCGGATGACACGTGCTCGCGCACGCCGGGGGATCGGCACGTAGGGGGATCGTCCCGGTAGAGATCTCGCGTTACGCCACTGCGGGCGGGCTCGCTCGTAGTCCATAGATGGGGGGTCAATTGGGGGAACAGGCAACACTACTACATCGGCGTCCCTTTGTCATGTCAATACATCGATTGTCGTCAAGAAATCCGCTGGTCAAACGCTGCCTGTGTCTCCTGGGGCGCTCGTCCTAGACTGAGCCGCCGTGCCCCTGCGTATCGGACTTTTCGGTGGCACGTTCGATCCCCCTCATGTCGGCCACCTGGTGACGGCGGTGAACGTGCGATTCACCTTGTCTCTCGACATGGTCATCCTCATGGTCGCCAACTCGCCGTGGCAGAAGCGCGAGACGAGGTCGATCACCCCAGCTCACGACCGTTTGGCGATGGTCGAGGCGGCGGTCGCCGACGTCGACGGCCTGGTCGCGGGCAACGACGAGATTCTTCGCGGTGGGCCGAGCTTCACCGCCGACACGCTTGCCGTGCTCGCTGACCGGCATCCGGAGGCGCGGTTGTTCACCATCGTGGGCGACGACGCGGCCGCCGGGCTGACGACGTGGGAGCGCCACGACGAGGTGGTCGCCCGCTCGCAATTGGTGGTGGTCGACCGACCTGGTGCCCCCGTCCAGCTCTCCCCGGAGTTCGACTGGTTGCACGTCGAGGTGCCCCACCTCGAGGTGTCGAGCACCGATCTGCGCGAACGGGTACGCGACGGGAGGCCCCTCGACTACCTGGTGACCGAACCAGTGCTGGCGATCATCGCCGCCCGCCAGCTCTACCGGCGCGCCGCATGACGGCACTGTCGTCGCGCCGCCGGCGCAACACGTGGCTCGCTCTCGTTGCCGGGCTGGTCTCGGCCGGCGCGGTCGCCTCGTTGGTGTTCGTCGGGGCGAAGGCGATCGCCAACTCGAAGGCCGGGCAGAATGCTCTCGAGGACGCCCCGCAGGTCGTGCCGTTCCCGCAGACGCCGACGGCGATGCTGGCCACGGTCAGCGACGGCAACGAGTTGACGAGCGTGACGGTGTTCGTCCTCGCTCCTGACGCCGACGGCACGGCGGCGGGTTACGACCAGCGCGGCGGGAGCGTCGTGTCCGTCCCGATCACCGCGGATACGGAAGCCGGCGACGAGTTGGTCACGCTGCGCGATGCCTATTCGCTCGGTGGTGAGGAGCGGCTTCGTGTCGACCTCGAGTCGGTCATCAACCTGACAATCGACTTCAGCGCGGTCATGGCGCGAGATCAGCTGGCGGGCATGCTCGGTGTGCTGCCGACGATCGACGTCGACCTGCCTCGCGATGTCCTCGACGAGGAGGGGGCGATCGTCTTCCCACAGGGAGCTGCGTCGCTCACGCCCGATCAACTCGCTCAGATCCTGACAACGCGTTCGACGACGGAGCGCGAGCGGTTGCGTCGCCCCAACATCGAGGCGGTGTGGGCCGGCGTCACCAAGGCGTTGGGCACAGGGTTGCAAG
>DATBKA010000126.1:0-2805 GCA_036556105.1 Ilumatobacteraceae bacterium
ATCACGTCGCTGGGACGAGGTGGCAGCGACACGACCGCCGTCGCGCTGGCAGCGGCGCTGAATGCCGACGCCTGCGAGATCTACACGGACGTCACCGGCGTCTTCTCCGCAGATCCACGCATCGTTCCGCAGGCGCGCAAGCTGTTGCGCGTCAACTTCGACGAGATGCTCGAGATGGCCGGCGCCGGCAGCAAGGTGCTGGCGCTGCGCAGCGTCGAGTTCGCCCGCAATCACAACGTTCCCATCCACGTTCGCTCGGCCTTCACGTGGGAGCCGGGGACGTGGGTCACGAATGAGGAGCCCAGCATGGAAGAACCGATCATCTCTGGCGTCGTCAGCGACACCACTGAGGCGAAGGTGACGATCGTGTCCGTGCCCGACCGTCCGGGCATCTCGGCCGCGCTGTTCGAGCCGTTGGCGGCCGCGCACATCAACGTCGACATGATCGTGCAGAACACGTCGCAGGACGGCACGACCGACATCAGCTTCACCGTGCCGAAGGCCGACATGGTCGCGGCCGAGGCGATCGTCAGCCGTGTTGGCACCGAGATCGGCGCCAAGCGCGTCAGCCACGATGCCGACATCGCCAAGATCAGCCTGGTCGGGGCGGGGATGAAGACGAGCCCCGGGATCGCCGCCAAGATGTTCCGCACGCTCGCGGACGAGTCGATCAACATCGAGATGATCTCGACGTCGACGATCCGCATCAGCGTCGTCACTGCGGCGTCGGATCTGGAGCGCGGTGCTCGAGCGCTGCACACGGCATTCGGGCTCGACTCCGGCGAGGGTTACTCGGGTCCGCTGCCGGAGCGGAAGTAGAGATCAGCGTCCGATGCGCCGGATCTACGTGCCCTGGCGTGCTGCCGGCACGACGACCGAGCTGAAACGCTCCGCCGACGAGGTGGTGCGCGACTGGGGTTGGGTGTTCAACAACCGCACCGGTCCCGAGCTCAACTTGGCGGAGTTCGTGTCCACCGGCGACCACGAGACGCTCGCCTACCTCACCGCGTTCGGATTGGACGATGGGCGGCTGATCGACCAAACGCTGGTCGAGATCGGGTCAGGCATCGGCCGCATGACCGCCAGCTTCTCGCGCTTGTTCGGGCGGGTGGTCGCCTGCGACATCGACGGCGCGTTTCTCGAGCGGTGCCGGGAGACGGTCGCCCAGTTCGGCCGTCCGGAGCGGTTGCAGACCAGTCGAGTCATCGACGGTCGAACGCTTGCCTTGCCAGATGGGATCGCCGACCTGACCTTCAGCTACATCACGCTGCAGCACTGTCATCGTGACGACGCACTCGCCCTCACCAGCGAAGCCGTCCGGGCGACGCGCAGTGGAGGTCGGGTCGCCCTCAACTACCGCACGTGGACGGCGACCGATCTCGTTCTCTGGCCGGCGGGCAAGGTCGTCCGCGGCCTGTGGCGCCTTCCCAAGATCGGTCAGCGGATCGCCAAGCGCCGATCGATGGCCCGCCTTGGCTGGCAGGCCAACCGCCTGTCACCACTGGAGGTGCTGACCGAGGTCGGCGCGAACCTGACGCACGTACAGATCTTTCGCTCACCGCGTCGCCGCAGCTTCGAGGCCGCGGGCACGACGGACCGTTCGTTCGAAGGCGTGAACCGCAGCCACTGGTGGCTGGTGGCCACCGTCGTCTGATAATCGACCTCGCCGTCAACTGACCCGGCGTTAGCCTTGGACCCATGAGGATTGGTGTCGTCGGTGCAACAGGCCAGGTCGGGGCCGTGATGCGGCAGGTCTTGGCCGAGCGCAACTTCCCCGTTTCCGAGATCCGCTTCTTCGCTTCGGCGCGTTCGGCGGGCACCACCTTGGACTGGAAGGGCACGCCGGTCACCGTCGAGGACGCGGCGATCGCCGATCCCTCCGGTCTCGACATCGCCCTCTTCTCATCGGGGGCGCCGTCGTCACGGGAGCTGGCGCCACGGTTCGCCGCCGCGGGCGTCACGGTCATCGACAACTCGTCGGCATGGCGCATGGATCCCGATGTGCCGCTGATCGTCAGCGAGGTCAACCCGGGCGAGATCGCCAACGTCCGCAAAGGGATCATTGCCAATCCGAACTGCACGACGATGGCGGCGATGCCGGTGCTGAAGCCGTTGCACGACGAGGCCGGCCTCGTGCGCGTCATTGCCTCGACTTATCAGGCCGTCAGTGGTGGCGGGCTGGCCGGCGTCGACGAGCTCGACAAGCAGGCGCACGAGGTCGTCGGCAAGGCCCGCGAGCTCACCCACGACGGCGCCGCGGTGCAGTTCCCGGCACCGGCGAAGTTCGTCCGTCCGATTGCTTTCAACGTTCTGCCCTACGCCGGCAAGTACGTCGACGACGGCTCGCTGGAGACCGACGAGGAACAGAAGCTGCGCAACGAGACCCGCAAGATCCTGGCGATCCCCGATCTGCGCGTCAGCGGCACCTGCGTGCGCGTTCCGGTGTTCACCGGTCATTCGCTGAGCATCAATGCCGAGTTCGAGCGACCGATCAGCGTGCAGCGCGCCGTCGACGTGTTGGCGGCGGCGCCTGGCGTCGCCCTCAGCGACATCCCGACCCCGCTCGAGGCGGCCGGCCAGGATCCGAGCTACGTCGGTCGTATCCGTCAGGACGTCACCGTCGACGGCGGGCGCGGCTTGGCGTTGTTCATCAGCAACGACAACCTGCGCAAGGGCGCCGCGCTCAACGCCGTCCAGATCGCCGAACTCTTCCTCTAACCGAGTGTTTCAAGGCACCCTGTCCGCCTCCAAACACTCGGATGCTCAGGAGCAGGTGCAGGGGATCGAGGAACAGCGCGGGCAGCC
>DATBKA010000127.1:0-2191 GCA_036556105.1 Ilumatobacteraceae bacterium
CACGGCGCCGGCACGTTTCACGGGTGGGAGTTCGCCCGCCCATGGGCCGCGCAGTTCCGGGTCTTGATCCCTCACCACCCGGGCTTCGCCGAATCGGGCGACATGGATGGCCTGCGCGAGTTCGGTGACTTCGTGTTGCACTACGGCGCCCTCTTCGATCAGCTCGGTCTGCACCGTGATGTCAACCTCGTCGGGTTTTCCCTCGGTGGGCGCTTGGCGGCCCGGTTCGCCATCTCCCAGCAGCATCGGCTGCGCCGCTTGGTGCTGGTCGCGCCGGCGGGTCTGCTCGTGCCCGACGCCCCGATGGACGACCTGTTCCGGATCCCGCCGGAGCAGATCCCCGGCCGGCTCGTCAAGAACTTCGATGTGCTCCTGCCATGGCTGCCGAGCGATCCGCACGACCTCGACTTCGCCGTCGACCGCTATCGCGAGTCGCGCACCGTGGCAACCGTGGCGTGGGACGAGCCGATCGATCGCGTCATCCCGCGGTGGATGAAGACGATGGCGGTCCCGACGCTGATCGTGTGGGGCGCCGACGACGCGCTGGTGCCGCCGGGTCAGGCCAAGGGATGGCTCGAGCTCGTGCCCGACAGCAGGTTGCAGACGTTCGACGATGCCGGGCACTTGGTGCTCGACGAATCACCGGCAGCGGTGACGGCGGTGGCCGAGTTCTGCGCATGACCCTCGCCGACGTCGAGGTGCGTCGCCAACCGTCACGACTCGAGCTGCGTGCGTTCACCGGGCTGGCCATGGCGTCGGCCGCGATCTCGATCGACTTGATCCTCCCGGCGTTCAAGCGGATCCGTGACGACCTCGGTCTGTCACCCGATTCGGCGGCGACCGCGGGTCTGGTCACGGCGATCTTCCTCGGGATGGCACTCGGGCCGATCCCGTTCGGTCTCCTGGCGGACCGGTTCGGGCGGCGATGGGTGATGCTCGGCAGTTGCGCCTTGTTCGTCGGTGGCGCCCTGGCTGCTGCAGCCGCGCCGACGCTGCACCTGATGTTGTGGGCGCGGTTCGCATGGGGCCTCGGCGCGGCAGGCTTGCGCGTCGCCGCGATGGCCGCGATTCGGGATCAGTTCGTCGGCGCTGACATGGCCCGCGAGATGGCGTTCGCGATGACGGTCTTCATCCTCGTGCCGGTCGTCGCCCCGGTGGCAGGGGCCGGCCTGATCAAGGTGATGCCGTGGCGAGGCACGTTCATCGTGTGTGCCGCGTTCGCAGCCATGATCGCCATCTGGTCGTTGCGTCTCCCGGAGACGCTGGAGAACGAGAACCGGCAACCCCTGCAACTGCGGCAAGTGTGGGTGGCGACCGCGGCGATCGCCCGCAGCCGCGGCGCGTTGCTCTACACGCTGGCCAGCGTGGCCATCTTCGGCTCGTTCTCGTCGTACCTGGCCTCGTTCGAACGGATCATCGACGAGGTCTTCCACCGTCGGTCGTGGTTCCCGTTCGTGTTCGCGGGCACTGCGGTGCTGATGGGCGCAGCCTCGATGACGGTCGGACGCAACGTCGAGCGGATCGGCCTGGGCAAGTTGATTCGCGGTGCGCTGCTCGCCTACACGGCCGCAGCGGTGGCAATGTATTCGCTGAGCCTGGCGGCCGACGGCCGGCCGTCGTTCTGGCCGTTCCTCATCCTGCTCTCGGTGGTGCTCGTCGGTCACAACGTGCTGTTCCCGAATCTGAACGCGGCAGCGATGATCCCCGTCGGGCATGTCGCCGGCACCGCCGCGGCGGTCTACGCGACCGTCACGACTGCGGCGGGGGCGGTGGTCGGTTCACGGCTCGACCGGGCGTTCGACGGCAGTGTGAACCCGTTCGGCATCGCCTTCGCCGTTGCCGGCGTGGCTGCCCTCGGCATGGTGCTGGCCGTGGGTGAACCCGACGTTGCCGAGGTACGTTGATCCGATGCCAAGTGCTCTGCTGTTCGATGTCGGCGACGTGCTGTTGGAGTCGAGCTGGGTCGTGCTCGACGCGCTCGAGCAGCGCACCGGACGGCGGATCCACGGCCGCGGTCCACTCGACCCCGCCGGTGATCCGGCATGGCAGCGATGCCTGGCGGGCGAGATCGAGGTCGACGAGTACTGGAACCAGCTGGCCAACTCGGGCGGGTACGCGGATCGCATCGAGCTGTGGCGGGCGCTCAGCGACGAGCTCGGGCACGACGTGTTCGCCGACGATGCGCTGGCGC
>DATBKA010000128.1:0-3331 GCA_036556105.1 Ilumatobacteraceae bacterium
ACGCGCACGCCATGTTGGCGGCCTCGTGAAACGCGCCGATGTTGGTCGCCGCGTCACCGAAGAACGCGACCGAGACCTGATCGGATTCGACGTACTTGTTGCGGAACGCGGCTCCGACGGCGATCGGCACGCCGGCTCCGACGATGCCGTTGGCGCCGAGCATCCCGAGGGACAGGTCGTTGATGTGCATCGAGCCGCCCTTGCCGCCGCAGTAGCCGGTGGCCTTGCCCATCAGTTCGGCCATCATCCGGTTCAGGTCGCCGCCCTTGGCGACGAGGTGCCCGTGCCCGCGATGCGTGGATGACACGTAGTCGTCGACGCGCAGCGCCTCGCAGACTCCCACCGCGACCGCCTCCTGCCCGACATAGAGGTGCAGGAAGCCAGGCATCTTGCCCTGTTCCATCAACTTGCCCGCCGTCTCCTCGAAGAGACGGATGCGCACCATGCTGCGATGCATCGCCAGGTGTTGGTCTCGTGTCAGCTCCATGTGTCTCCGATGGTCCGGGCTAGTCCTTGGCGCCGCGTGCCCAGCGCAGCGAGCGGCGCAGCAACTCGTAGAAGACTGGCAGGTCCCACGAGCAGCGGTCGACGTTCGGGTAGTACTGCTTGAGCGGCACCATGTCGTAATGGCCGCGGCAGTGACCGAGCGTGTTGTACAGCACGCCGCCATCGCCGAGCGGGCGCAGGTACATCACCAGGTGGTCGGTGTCGCGGTCGTTCCAGTCGCCGTCGACGAATCCACGCGCGTCGCCTCGGTACGAGGTCTGCAGCAGCGGGGTGAGTGCGCCTCGATCGGGGTAGCGGTTGAGGTACAGCTCGTCGGTCGCTTCGAAGGGTTTGACACCGGCGACGGGCCAGTGCTCGGGGGCGACGTTGACGACCGTGTACGGCTGGATCGGCGGGTGGGCAACGAACTGCGAGCCGAGGGTGTCGACGAACAACGGCAACGAGTCCGGCGCGGCCCATCCGTCCGGCGTCTTGTCGAGTGCGGAGCTCGTGCCGTGGAGCGCGACCCAGCGACCGCCGGCCTCGACCCAGTCGTGCAGCACATGCTGGGCGCGTGGCGACGGGCGAACGTCGCATGTGTAGGTGACGAGGATCTCTGCGGGAAACGTGGCACCGGACTCGAACGGGGTGGTGTCCTCGTAGTCGGGCTGGACGCGGACGCGGAACTCGTCGTGCTCGGCCAGCAAGGCCAGCAACTCGCGCCTGGCGAAGTCGAAGTCATGCCAGAGGCCGCCGACGACGAGCACGACGTCGATCCGGCGACCCGGAGCGTCTCCCTCGCTCAGAAGTTGACCCGCTTCATGAAGCCCCCGTCGACGGTGAGGTTGGCACCGTTGATGTGCTTGGCTGCGGGGGAGGCAAGGAACACCACGGCGCGGGCGACGTCTCCGACGGCGCCGATGTGGCCCATCGGATGGGTCTTCTCGGTCGCCGCGAAGAACTCCGGCTTTGCGTCCTTGACCCGGTTCCAGTCGCCACCCTCGACCCAGATCGGGCCCGGTGACACGACGTTGCAGCGGATGCCGCGTGCGCCGAGGACCTGCGCCTGACCGAGCGTCCAGTTGGCGACGGCCGCCTTGAAGGCGCTGTAGCTGTTGGAACCGCTGGCGAAGTGCTCGCCGACTGCGGACGTGCTGATGCTGATCAGCGCACCGGCGCCGCCATTGGCCATCGCCTCGTTGGCTGCGTCGACACCATGGATCAGCGCCATCAGATCGATGTCCATGTTGTTCTGCCATGCCTCGAGCGACTTGGCCGGCTTGCCGCTGGTGTTGTGGACGTAGATGTCGAGCCCGCCGAGCTGGTCGATGGCTGCCGCGACGAAGGCGCGCAACGACTCACCGTCGGCGGCGTTGACGGCCTGGCCCCAGACCTGTTGGCCGGCGCCGGCGCGCCCACCGAGCTCTCCGACTGCGCCGTCCACCCCCGCCGCGTCACGAGCGCAGATGGCGACCGAGGCCCCTTCGTCGAGCAACGTCTCGGCGATCGCCCGGCCGATGCCTTTCGTCGATCCGGTGACGATCGCCTTCTTGCCTGCCAATCCGAGATCCATGACGCTCCTTGCCGTGACTCCATCGACCGCATGCGCGATGCGGTGCCGGGTTACTAGTGTTGCACTCCAGAAAGCCCCCGCTGCAACCGGGGCCGCGCACGCCATGAGGAGGGAGCATCGATGTCGACCGCGACGGAGCCAGTGGCAGCGTTTCGGGAGCGCGCTCGCGCCTGGCTCGACGGTCGGGCGCCGAAGCGGACAGCGGAGGCGGCGCTCGAGTGGGGTGAAGGTGAGTTCTCTGTCGTCGTGTTCCACGACGCGACCGACGAGGAGGAGCTGCAGGTGCTCCGCGAGTATCAGTCCTGGCATCGCGAGAAGCTCGCCGCCGGGTTCGGGGCAATTGCTGTGCCGGCCGAGCACGGGGGGTTGGGTCTGACGAAGGGTCACGACGCGGCGTTCAAAGAGCTCGAAGCGATGTACGACGTGGCCCGTGACCACGAGGTGATCAGCGTGACCAGCAAGTTGATCGCGCCGACCATCGACGAGTTCGGCTCGTCCGAGCAACGGGCGCAGTGGTGCCCGATGTTCTTCCACCTCGATCAGTTCTGCTGCCAGCTGTTCTCCGAGCCCGGCGCGGGCAGCGATCTGGCCGGCCTGTCGTGCAAGGCGGTCCGCGATGGCGACGAGTGGGTGCTCGACGGCCAGAAGGTGTGGACCTCGACGGCGCGCATCTCGCAGTACGGCTTCGCGATCTGTCGCACCGACCCCGACGTCCCCAAGCACGCTGGTCTGACGGCGTTCCTCGTCCCCCTCGACGCGCCCGGTGTCGAAGTGCGCCCGATCCGGCAGATGTCGGGAGGGGCGTCGTTCAACGAGGTCTTCTTGAACGGGGTGCGCGTCGGCGACGAGATGCGCGTCGGTGACGTCGGAGCTGGCTGGAAGGTGGCGCTCACCGTGCTCGGTCACGAGCGGGCCACGTCCGGGTCGAGCCGGCGCGGCGGTGGGTTCGACGAGTTGGTGCTGCTGGCCCGGCACCTGCGACGCACGGACGATCCGACGATCCGCCAAGGCCTCGCCCGCGCCTATGAGATGAAGCGGTTGCGGGAGTGGGTGCGCGCGGGAGCGGCGGCGCGCGCCAAAGCCACCGGGTCGTCGGGCCCCGCAGGTTCGATCACCAAGCTGATGTGGACGCAGGCGATGAGCCACACGAGCCGCGTCGCCGGGCAGCTGCTGGGTCCGGCGCTGACCGCCGACACGGGGGAGTGGGGGACGTTCGCGTGGAACGAGCACGTGCTGGGTGCGCCCGGATATCGGATTGCGGGCGGCACCGAC
>DATBKA010000129.1:0-3490 GCA_036556105.1 Ilumatobacteraceae bacterium
GAAGGCGATGCCGGCGCCGAGGAGCATCATCCACATCCGACGCGGCTCGTGACGGACCAACGCGGCCACGCACAGCAGCGGCACGCCGATGGCAGCGGTGACGTAGATGATCTGGCGCGGTAGGCGCTTGGTGTGCAGGTCGATGATGCTCAAGCCGATCAGTCCGACGGCGAGGACGCAGTACGCCGGAAGTGCCCAATCGAGGCCGAACTTCCAGGCCAGCAGCCCGAAGACGAGCCCCGTCAGCAGCTCAAGAAGCAACGGTTCGATGCCGATACTCATACGACAACGGCGACATCTGCCTCGCAGGGCGAGCCAGCTGAACACCGGGACAAGATCGAGGAAGCCGAGGCGCAAGCCGCAGTTTCCACACTCCGATCCGGGAGCGACGATCGAGGCGCCGCGAGGCACGCGATCGACGACCACGGTGAGGAACGAACCAAACAGCAAGCCGTACGCGGCGGAGATAGCGATCGTCATAACGAGAAGCCACCCTCTGGGCGGCGGGCAACACGGGAGGCTAGTCCGATGTTCAATCCAGACCAGATGTTGGTCACGTTGCTGCAAGCAACGGTCGGCGCGGGAGCGAGCGACTTGCACCTGTCGGTCGGTCGTCCCCCGACGGCACGGCGCGACGGCGTGCTGGTGCCTTTCGAGGGTGTGCACGTGCTCACGCCGATGGACACCGAGCGCATCGTGCTCTCGTTGCTCGAGGAGTGGCAGCGCAAGGAGCTCGACGAGGTGCAGCAAGTCGACTTCTCGTTCGGCATCGAGGGCATCGGTCGTTTTCGTGCCAATGCCTTCAAGCAGCGCAACACATACGCGCTGGCGATGCGCGTCGTGCCCTTCCGAGTTCGCTCGCTGGAGGAGCTCGGCGCGCCGGCAGCGGCATCGGATCTGCTCAACAAGCCGTACGGGCTCGTCCTCGTCGTCGGCCCGACCGGCTCGGGCAAGAGCACGACGTTGGCGGCGATGATCGATCGGATCAACGCCACCAAGCCGCTGCACATCCTGACGATCGAAGACCCGGTCGAGTACCTGCACAGCCACAAGATGTGCATGGTCAACCAACGTGAGGTCGGTACCGACGTGCAGAGCTTCACCGACGGCCTGCGCAGTGCCCTTCGTGAGGACCCCGACGTCATCCTCCTCGGCGAAATGCGCGACCTCGACTCGATCGCCATCACCTTGACGCTCGCCGAGACCGGTCACCTCGTGTTCGCCACGTTGCACACCAACGACGCCTCGCAGGCCCTCGACCGTATCGTCGACGTCTTCCCGCCGGAGCGCCGCGATCAGATCCAGATGATGCTCGCCGGTTCGCTGCAGGGCGTCGTCAGCCAGCGACTGCTCGCCGCCGAAGGCGGCGGTCGCGTCGCTGCGTACGAAGTGCTGATCGCCAACGACGCTGTGCGCAACCTGCTCCGCGAGGGCAAGAGCCGGCAGCTGCGCAACACGATGATCTCCGGCCAGCAAGAAGGCATGCAGACGATCGAGATGGATCTGGCTCGTCTCGTCGCCAGCGGCATCATCAGCTTCGAGACCGCAGCGAGCGTCAGTGCCTTCCCGAAGGAGATCATGGCTCAGGCGGCGACACAGCGCTCGCAGATGCAAGCGATGGCAACCGTGGCCGCCGGCCAGTCTGCGTCAACGGGCTCCGGCCAGCTCGTCGGCGTCTGACCACCGATTCGCTGAAATCGCTCCATGGTTGCCGCCAAGCTTCCCTACAAGAACATCGCCGGCATCGTCCCCTGCCCCGGCGGTTGGCTGATCGTGCCGGCGCGCCTTGCCGGTGTCACCGTCAGCCCCGACGATCCGCTCGTCGTCAAACACCTCCTCGACGTGCTCGACTTCCGACCGAAGTTCGACGCGGCGGCGATCTACGCGCCGGTGGGGTTCTTCGAGTACTCGAACGGTCCGTACCGTCCGTGCGACGTCGACGCCCGAGAGCTGGTCGGCTGGCCACGTGTCGTTGGCATCAAGCCGATGCCGTCGCGCGCTGCGCTGCACGCCAAGACGCGCGAGGAGGCGCGACAGATCGAGCCATGGCTGACCAACGACGACTTCCGCCGGTTCAAGTGGTGGCGGCAGGCCGAGCGTGAGTTCCAGCCGTTCCACCAGCGCTCGTTCTTCTCCGCGCACCCGGATCTCAGCTTCACCAACCTCAACGGCGACATGCCGTTGAAGACGTCGCCGTACCATCCAGAAGGCCTGGTCGAGCGCGTCCGCCTGATCCGCGACAAGCTGCCCGGGATAGAAGATGTGATCATGCGCCCGCCGCCCCCTGGTGCAGGCCAGACCCATCTGATGCAGGCTTGTGCACTGGTCTGGACCGCCCGACGAGCGGCCGGGCGAGCGATGACCCGCCTGCCCGCCGACCCGACGTGGGACGACACGGGGATGCGCATGGAGCTCGTCCGCTAGCTCGGCGAGCTTGCTCCGGTGTCCCTACCGATCGGTAACATCGGAACATGAGGGACATCGCCGAGGCCATCGAACACGGCGCCACGGGCGACGAGCTCGCTTCGATCGCGATCCCTGAGTTGTATCGAGCCGCCCATGTGCTCAGCGCCGAGCAAGACATGTGGGCGGGTGTGCCCTCGAAGCAGAAGGATCCGCGTTGCAGCCTTCACGTCGGGGACGTCCCGACGCCGGCACTGGCGCCCGACGAGGCGTATGTCGCCGTGATGGCCAGCAGCATCAACTTCAACACCGTGTGGAGCAGCATCTTCGAACCGATCAGCACGTTCGGCTCCCTGACCCGGCTCGCTCGAGAGAGTGAGTGGGCGCGCCGCCACGATCAGCCCTATCAGGTCGTCGGCAGTGACGCCTCGGGCGTCGTCTTGCGCGTGGGTGCTGCGGTGCGCAGCTGGAAGCCGGGCGATCGGGTCACCGTGCACTGCAACCACGTCGACGATCAGGACCAGTCGGCGCACGACGACTCGATGATGGCCAGCAACCAACGCATCTGGGGTTACGAGACGAACTTCGGCGGGCTTGCCGACCTGTGCGTTGTCAAGGCGAACCAGCTGCTGCCCAAGCCCGCTCACCTCACGTGGGAGGAAGCCGCGGTCAACGCGCTCTGCAACTCCACGAGCTATCGCATGTTGGTGTCGCGCAACGGTGCGGCGATGAAACAAGGCGACGTCGTCTTGATCTGGGGAGCCACCGGTGGCATCGGCGCATACGCGGCGCAGTACGTGCTGAACGGCGGAGGCATTCCGGTCTGTGTGGTCTCGTCGGCCGACAAGGTGGCCATCCTGAAGTCGATGGGCGTCGAAGCCGTGATCGACCGCGAGGCTGGCGGCTACCGGTTCTGGAAGGACGAGCGCACGCACGACGAGAGCGAATGGCGACGGTTCGGCAAGGACATCCGCGAACTCGTCGGCGAGGACCCCGACATCGTCTTCGAGCATCCGGGGCGGGCAACGTTCGCAGCGTCGATGTACGTCGCCAAGCGCGGCGGCACGGTCGTCTCGTGCGCGGCGAC
>DATBKA010000130.1:0-4704 GCA_036556105.1 Ilumatobacteraceae bacterium
CCAGACCGCGCCTACCGAGTCACCCACCTCGCCCTGCCGGGTGAACGGCCCGGTCCCGCTCGCACGCAACCGCCGTGGCTCGCCCAGGGAGCGACGATGACTGGTTCCGAACTGGCCGGCATCGGCGTGCAGCCACCAAGCATGCATCCCGAGACGGCGATCCTCATCCATCTCCAGGCCGACGGCGACGCCGCCGGACGATGAACGCATCGGCAAGCGTTGGCGGCGCGCAGGCCAGCCAGCCGTCGATCAACGCTTCGCCCACCGCCCGTTTTGTAGCTGCCTTCAGCTGGATCAGCACCGCCGCATAGCCGTCGAAATGCGGGATCGTGAAGAACGCCTTGGGGTTGGCGGCCAGCACCGCTTCTTTCTCACCGAGGTCGTCGACGCGCACGGCGAGGATCGGCCCGTCCGGTGGCGTCACGTCGCCGAAGCGCTTGACGTCCGCCTTGCTGAACGGCCGCTCCCATGCAAATGCCTTCCCGCCCACCACCCACGACCGATTGCCATACGTCGAACCCTCGACCACCTCTGGCAGGTCCATGGCAAGGCGCGACACATCATCGATCGTGACCATCGCCGCAGAGTAGAGCGCCGTCAGGCGCGGCGGGGATGTGCGTCGCCGCGGCGGCGAGCCACGATCATCAGCGACGCACCGGCGAACAACAGGGCGACGCCGAAGTACACCATCGTGTAGTTCGCTCCCGTCGCCGGAAGTATCGGGCCGCCCGCCGACGCCGGCGGGACCGCGCCCGGCACCGGGGGGAGCACCGCGACGACGGTCGTCGTCGGTGCCGGCTCGGTGACAGGAGGCGCGGCCGTGGTCGTCGGCGGCAGGATCACACCGTTGGCGTCACCACCGACCAGTGCAGAACGGCGCACACCGGTGATGTTGTCGGTGTCGACGGTCGCGTTGGAGGCATGGGCGACGGTCGCCGAGTTCGAGAACGTCACCCCTCCGAGCGGGTTCAGTTGCGTCGGCGTGGCCCGGATCACGACCCGCACCAGCCGTGCGGCGGGAACGTTGGACGCGACGACTTGCAACGCGGTCGTGGTGCACGTCGATTGCACGGTCGTGCCTTGGGAGGCAGGGCTGAACGCTTGGGCGAGGTTTCCTGCTGCATCGACCGACCACAGCGTCACGGTGAGGCGGTCGCAGTTGAACGTCGCGTCGGCGAGCCCGTCGTCGGTGACCGTCACCGACTGGAACGGGCCGAGTTGCGATTCCACGTACCAGGCGATGCATGCGTCGGCGACCGTTCGGCACTCGTCGGTCGTGTCGGAGAAGAACGCGCCCTTCTTGGCGGTGGTGCGTCCGGCCGGTGTTCCTGCCGGGAGCACGGTGATCACTGGCTGGAACGTCGTCGTTCCGTTGACCACATAGGTCAGCGTGTAGCTGTTGCCCGGAACCAGCGATGGATCGAGGCGCGACTCGAAGAACGCCGTCCCGCACACGTTGTTGTGCGTGTCGACGTAGCTGTTGAACGTGAACGTGGCGACGGCAGGCGTTCCCGCGATCGTCGCGTTGGCCACCAGCACGCCGTCGGGATCGCGAAGACCGAACGAGTTCGGCAACTGGGTGAGCTGTGGCGGCAGGGCAACGGAGAAGGTGTCGCCGGCAGTCGCGCTGTCGGGGATGCACCACACGATGTCGGTGCGCACCGGATCGTTCAGCCGCGGATTGGACGGTGAAACGGTGATGCTCGAAACGGGATTGGGAATCACGGCCGCCTGAGCGGACATCAACCCGACGACATTGGCTGCGACACCGGCGACGACCAATGCCAGCGCGCCGATCTTCAGCTGTTTTGTTCTGGACATTCCTGTGCGCTCCACGGCGCCCGCATACCCGCTCGACCACTGTAGCCAAACCGTCACCGTGCACGGTCACTTCGCGGGAACGAGCCTCTTGACGAACCAGCGGGCGGCATACGGGTTGTCGTTGTAGCGCTCGGTCGGCGAGTAGCCGGCCTGTTCGTACATGGCGATGGCTTCCAGCAACGTGGCGTTGGTGTCGAGGACGACCTGCGTGTGACCGAGACCGCGCGCCACCCCCTCGAGGTGCTCGAGCAGGCGCCGCCCGACTCCAGCACCACGCAGACGTCGATGGACCCACATCCGCTTGATCTCCGCCGTCGCCGCGTCAACGCGTTTGACACCGCCACAGGCGACGGCGTCGCCGTCACTGTGAGCGACGACGAAAGCACCCTCCGGCGCACGCATCGACGCGGCGTCGACCACGAGCGTCTCGCCGGGATCGAAACCGGTGGGAAACCGCCGGTCGAGCTCGTCGAAGTACTCGGTCATCGCCCACAGCGCATCTGCCGACTGCGGATCGACGACATCGAACGTGATGGTCGCGGCGCGGAGCAAGCGGTCGGCGTTGCCGAGCGCTTCGGTGAGCTGCTGGCGTTGTCGTGCCGACAGTGGCGCCACCAGTCGTTCGGCGAGCGCGTCGGATCGCCGATCGAGCCGTTTCCATTCGACACGCCCGCGGCGGGTCAGGCCGGCCCGCCGGCGGCGCCCGTCGTCCGGATCGGCAGTCACGGTGACGAGGCCGTCCGCCTCGAGCTGGCGCAGCAACCGGCTGACGTATCCCGAGTCGAGGCCGAGCCGGTTGCGCAACTCGAGCACACCGATCCCGTCGACGCCGATCTCGTACAGCAGCCGCGACGGGCCGAGTGGACGCCCCGAGCCGAGGAACGACTCGTCGAGCGCGCCGATGCGTTGCGTGAACGACCGGTTGAAGCGGCGCAAGGCGGCGACATGCTCGTGCACAGATCTCTGACTGTAGTCAGAGATCTGGGCGTGGTCTCAACTGGAAACTGGATCGGGACCGACCATGGCCGTGGCACGGATTGACACGGCACGGCCCTCAGGTCATGGAAAGGGGAGGTACTAGGCCCCTATTGGCCGCCCACACACGTTTGCTAAGCGTGCCTGTACGCCATCTGCTCTAGAGAGCCAGGCACCGCGGACCACGGTGGCGACTGGACACACAACGAAATTGGGACGGAGGGGACCATGGACCGTCGGGCATTTCTCAGGCTCACTTCACTAGGCACGCTCGGCCTGTTCGTCACGAACGGCTTGCACACAACTCAGATCGGAGCACAGGCGCTCGACGGCCTGATGTTGCCGCCGCTCGACATCCCGAAGTGGCGGACGCCATTGCTGATCCCGCCGCAGATGCCGCGGGCGGGCCTGCTGCTCGAGCGCGGCGGCCTCGTCGACTACTACGAGATCGAGGTCCGGCAGTTCACGCAGCAGATCCTGCCCGCGGGACTTCCCGTCACCACAGTGTGGGGCTACGGGCCGGCGAAGACACTCAGCCCGCTGGCACCGGTCATCTTCAACGCCCCGTCGCTGACGATCGAAGCGACGTCGGGCCGGCCGGTGCGGATCAAGTGGATCAACGGGTTGAAGGATGCGTCGGGCAGATTCCTGCCGCACCTGCTGCCGGTCGACCCGACCCTGCACTGGGCGAACCCGCCCGGCGGCGTCGACGGGCGCGACACCCGCCCGACGTTCGACGCGACCCCGCAGCGGTACACCGGTCCAGTGCCGATGGTGCCGCACGTGCATGGTTCCGTCGGCGTCGGCGACGAGAGTGACGGGTACGCAGAAGCGTGGTACCTGCCGGCCGCCAACAACATCCCCAGCGGGTACGCCACCGTCGGCACGTGGTACGAGTTCTTCCGCGGCAAGGCGCGCGACTCCTTCCGCGTCAACTGGTCACCGGGCACGGCAACGTTCCAGTACCCGAACCTCGACCGGGCTGGGACGAAGTGGTACCACGACCACACAGTCGGCATGACCCGCCTCAACGTGTACACCGGACCTGCCGGCTTCTACATCGTGCGCGGCGGGCCGCAAGGCGACGACGCGGTTCGCGACTCGCGCACCGGCCGCACCGCGGTCCTTCCGGGGCCCGCGCCGTCAGAGCTCGATCAGATCTTCCCGAACCGCAAGTTCTACGAGATCCCGATCGCCATCCAGGACCGCGCCTTCAACGCCGACGGCTCGCTGTTCTATCCAGACTCCCGCGCCTTCTTCGACGAGATCACGGGCCCGTTCATCCCCGAGACCGATGTCTCGCCGATCTGGAACCCGGAGTTCTTCGGGAACACCATCATGGTCAACGGCAACACGTGGCCGTTCCTGGAGGTCGAGAGGCGCCGGTACCGCCTGCGTCTGCTCAACGGCTGCCAAGCGCGGTTCCTGACCCTCGACTTCGGCAGCATCCCCGGCGTCGAGGTGTGGCAGATCGGCAACGAAGGTGGCTTCCTCGCCGCCCCGGTCGACATCCGTGGCGGACATGCCAACCGACTGTTGATGAGCCCGGCCGAGCGCGCCGACCTGATCGTCGACTTCACCAACGTACCGATCGGCAACCACGTGCTGCGCAACGTCGGGCCGGATGATCCGTTCGGCGGAGATCCGAACTTCATCCCCGCCGACCCGGCGACGACCGGACAGGTCCTGCAGTTCCGCGTCGGCGCGCGTCGCGGCGTCGACCTGTCGACACCGCCACGGTTCCTGCGCCTCCCCGCGATCAAGCCGCTGCCGAAGCACACGGTCACACGGCCGCTGGCACTGATCGAGGAGATGTCGATGCACTTCGACGACTCCCCCGCCGAGGCACTGCTCGGCACCGTCGACGGCGACCCGAACACCGGCCCCGCCCGGTGGCAGAGTCGGATG
>DATBKA010000131.1:0-12127 GCA_036556105.1 Ilumatobacteraceae bacterium
GTTGCTGCACGTCGTCTTCCACGACCGGCTCCCGGCTGCGGTCATGCGCGGAGTGCTGCAGGGCTACGACCGTCGCTACGACCGCCTGGTCGACTGGGTGTCCGAGACCGAAGGCGTCTTCCGGGACGACCTGCTCGGCGAGCTCCCCGTCGCCGACCTGCTGATCGAGCCGATCTCCGACACCGCAGACCTGTGGCGAACATGATCATCGGCATCGGTGTCGACGCCGTCGACGTCGAGCGCTTTCGTCGGTCGTTGCAACGCACACCGTCGATGCACCAGCGACTGTTCACGGCCAGCGAGCTCGAGTACGTCGCCCCGAAGACGGATCCGGTGCCGTCGCTGGCCGCTCGATTCGCTTCTCGCGAGGCGGTGATGAAGGCGATGGGACTTGGTCTCGGCGCGTTCGGGTTCCACGATGTGTGGGTCGACCGCCGCGAAACCGGCGAGCCGATGCTGAACGTCACCGGTCGTGCCGCCGAGCTGGCCAAGGAGCGCGGCATCGACACGTGGCATCTGTCGATCACGCACACCGATCAGGTCGCGATCGCCTACGTCGTCGCCTCGTGATCGCTGCCGCGTAACCTCGGGCCGATGCTGCCGATCGTCACGCCCGAGGAGATGGCTGCGATCGACGCTGCCGCGCCGGAGCCGGCGGAGGTGCTGATCGAACGGGCCGGGTCGGCGGTCGCCTGGGCGGCACTGCGGATGTTGGGCGGAACCTACGGGCGCACCGTCAACGTGATCTGTGGGAAGGGCAACAACGGCGCCGACGGTCGCGTGGCGGCGCGGCGTCTCGCCGCCAAGGGTGTCAAGGTGCGCGTCTTCGACCTGCCGTGCCCGGCCATGCTGCCGTCGTGCGACCTGGTGATCGACGCCGCCTATGGCACCGGCTTTCGCGGCACGTGGACCCCGCCCGACATCGGCGATGCGCCGGTGCTCGCCGTCGACCTGCCGAGTGGCGTCGATGCGTTGACCGGCGACATCGCCGGCGACGTGCTGGCGGCGAGCCACACCGTCACCTTCGCCGCCTTGAAGCCCGGCCTGCTGATGCCACCCGGCAGCGTCGTTGCCGGCGAGTTGGAGCTCGCCGACATCGGGCTCGACGTGCGCTGGGCACGCGCCAACCTCGTGCAGGCCGCCGACGTCGCCGAATGGTGGCCAGAGCGCGACGAGTACGCCCACAAGTGGCGCAGCGCAGTCCGCGTCGTCGCCGGCAGCGCGTCGATGACCGGCGCACCGCGACTCGTCGCCCACGCGGCGATGCGCGCCGGCGCAGGCATGGTCCAGCTGTCGATCCCGGGAATGACCCTGCCGGACGCGCCGATCGAGATCGTTCAACGTCCGCTGGCCAGCACCGGATGGGCGCGTGGCGCATTGGCGTCGCTGGAGCGCTTTCACTCGATCGTGGTCGGTCCGGGGCTCGGACGATCGGACGACACCTCGGCGAGTGTGCGCGAGCTCGTCGTCGAAGCTCCACTGCCGATGGTCATCGACGGCGACGCGTTGTTCGCCCTCGGTTGGTCGTCCGAGGGTGCCATCGCGTTGCTGCGCCGCCGCGTCGCGCCGACGATCCTCACGCCGCACGACGGCGAGTTCACGTTGCTGGCCGGAGGCCAGCCGGGACTGGATCGGATGGCGGCGGCACGCCGCCTTGCCGCCGACAGCGCGTGCACGGTGTTGCTGAAAGGCGCGGCGACGATCGTCGCCGACCCAAACGGCGAGGCGGTCGTCGTCACCGCCGGCGACGCTCGGCTGGCCACGGCGGGCACCGGCGACGTGCTCAGCGGCATCATCGGAGCCTTGCTCGCGGGAGGCGTCAAGCCGCTCCAGGCCGCCGCAGCAGCGGCGTGGGTGCATGGCCAAGCCGGCCGCCGCGGCGCACGCCACGGCTTGGTCGCCAGCGACCTCCCGGATCTGATCCCGGTGGTGCTGGAAGAGCTGCTGTGACGCGTTGGGCGTGGGCCGAGATCGACCTCGGCGCAATCCGCCACAACGTCGAGACGCTCTGCGCGGCTGCTGCGCCTGCGGTCGTCTGGGCCAACGTCAAGGCCAATGGCTACGGCCACGGTGCGGTCGAAGTTGCCGGCGCCGCATTGCGCGGTGGTGCCTCCGGCCTCTGTGTTGCGCTCGTGCAGGAAGGTCTGGAGGTGCGCAGCGCCGGCTTCGATTGTCCGGTGCTCGTGCTCAGCGAGCAGCCTCCGAGCGAGCTGGGCGAGGCGATCGCTTCCGGCCTCGACCTGACGGTGTACTCCTACGCCCAACTCGAAGCGATCGCTGCGGCCGGCGGCCGCCAGCATCCCGTGCACCTCAAGGTCGACACCGGCATGCGCCGAGTTGGCGCCGCGGCCAGCGACGCGTTGGCGCTGGCAGCGGCGATCGGCGACTCCGCCGCGGTGCGCCTCGCCGGGGTGTGCACGCACTTGGCAATCGCCGACGAGCCCACCGACCCGTTCACGGCGGCGCAGCTGGAGATGTTCGACGACATCCTCACCGCGCTGAAGGTTGCCGGGCATGATCCTCCACTCGTCCATGCCGCCAACTCGGCAGCCACGCTCGCGTTCCCCGACTCACGGTTCGACATGGTGCGCGCCGGCATCGCCGTCTATGGGATCGCGCCGGGTCCGGCCCTCGAGCAACCGGCGAGCGTGCTGCGCCCAGCACTCTCCCTGCGATCGCGAGTTTCGTACGTGAAGACCGTGCGCGCCGGCGACCGCATCTCCTACGGGCTGCGGCACCGATTCGACGGCAACACCAACGTCGCCACCCTGCCGATCGGGTACGCCGACGGCGTGCCGCGACGGTTGTTCGACACGGGCGGCGAGGTGTTGATCGGTGGCCGCAGACGTCCGATCGTCGGAGTGGTCACGATGGACCAGTTGATGGTCGACTGCGGTGCCGACGCGGTGGCCGTCGGCGACGATGCGGTGTTGATCGGCACGCAGGGACGCGAGTCGATCACCACCACCGAATGGGCGAACCGATTGGGAACGATCAGCTATGAGATCGTGTGTGGCATCTCGAGCCGCGTCGCCCGGCGGTACAGCGCGGATTGACCCTCTAGCATCAGGAACGGTCATGTTGCATCTCCGCTCCGACTCGCCTGCGTCCACGTCCGCGATCGCCGCCGCGCTCGCCGGGGTCGTGCGCCGGGGCGACCTCATCGTTCTGGCAGGGGAGATGGGCACGGGCAAGACGGCCTTCGCGCAGGGGTTCGGCCGGGCGATCGGCGTCCACGAACCGATCACGTCGCCGACGTACACGTTGGTGCACAGCTATCCCGCTGGGCGGATCACGTTGCACCACGCCGACCTCTACCGGTTGAACACCCATCACGAGGTGGCCGACCTGGCCTTCGGCGAACTGCTGGAGTCCGACGGCATCGTCATCGTCGAGTGGGGCGACGTCGTCGCCGGCACGCTCGGCGACCATGCCTTGGTGCGCCTCGACTTCGACGAGGCCGACGAGGATGCCCGCGACATCACGATCAGCGCCACCGGCAAGGTGTGGGCGATGCGGTGGGACGAGATCGAACGCCGACTGGCCGGTTTCAAGTGTTGATCCTCGGCATCGAGACAGCCACCGAGCAGGTCAGCGTGGCGATCGGCGGGCACGAAGGCGTGTTGTCGATGTTCCAGGTGTGCCGCGGCCGCCGCCACGCCGAAACGCTGATCCCGGCGATCGAGTTCGTGTGCCGGCAAGCCGAGGTGGAGATGGCCGAATTCGGTGCGGTTGCGGTCGATGTCGGCCCGGGTCTGTTCACCGGGATGCGCGTCGGCCTCGCCGCGGCGAAGGCCATCGCCCAGGCGTTGCGTGTGCCGATGATCGGCATCACGTCGCTCGACCTGCTGGCGTTCCCACTGCGCCAGAGCGGTCGCCAGGTTGCCGCTGTCATCGACGCCCGCAAGGGTGAGCTGTTCTCGGCCTTCTACCGCGGCGTGCCCGGCGGTGTGCAGCGCTTGGCCGAACCGCGATGCAGCTCGATCGACGACCTGATCTCCGAGCTCATCGCCCGCCGCGGCGACTTCGTTTGCGTCGGCGACGGTGCGTTGCGCTACCGCGACGAGCTCGCCAGCGCAGCGAACTGCGACTTCGCCGAGCAGTTCCTGGCCCATCCGTCGGCAGCGCCACTCGTCCAGCTCGCCCATGCCCGTGCCCTGCGCGAGGAATGGGTCAACCCGTGGGAGATCCAGCCGATGTACCTGCGCGCTCCGGACGCGCAGATCAACTGGTCGACACGGCAGACCGCGAAAGAGGCGCGATGAGCGCGCTGTCGCGGTTGCTCTGGCGCGACTCGGGCGAGGATCTGGCCATCGAACCGATGCGTCGCCGCCACGTTCCCGAGGTGATGACGATCGAGCAGTCCTCGTACCCGAAGCCGTGGTCGCGCAACGTCTTCTTGAGCGAGCTCGAGCTGGCCCGCAAAGGTGAACGGCACTACCTCGTCGCCCGCGCCGGCGGCGCCGTCGTCGGCTATGCCGGGCTGATGTTCGTCACCGACGACGCTCATGTCACCAACATCGCCGTGGGCAGCGACCACCAGCGGTACGGAGTGGCGACGCGGCTGCTCGCCGAGCTGGCGTGGGAGGCTCGGCGCCGTGGTTCGGAGGCGATGACGCTCGAGGTGCGTGTCACCAACACCGGTGCTCAAGCGCTGTACCGGAAGTTCGGCTTCGTTCCTGCTGGTGTGCGGCAGCGGTACTACGAGAACACGGAAGACGCCATCGTGATGTGGTGTCACGACATCCAGGGCGACGCGTTCGCCGAACGTCTCGCCGAGCTCAGCCCCGAATCGGTGCCGGAGAGCCGCCGCCGATGACTGCGACCGAATCCACGGTCGTGCTCGGCATCGAGACGAGCTGCGACGAGACAGCGGCGGCGCTCGTGATGGGCGGCCACGACGTGTTGTCGAGTGTGGTCTCCACCCAGGTCGATCTGCATGCCCAGTACGGCGGCGTCGTTCCCGAGATCGCCAGCCGCGCTCACCTCGAGTTGCTCAACCCGGTCGTGGCCAGAGCGATCGTCGAGGCGGGTGTCGAGCCGGAGCGCATCGACGCGGTGGCGTGCACCGTTGGTCCGGGGCTCGTCGGCGCGTTGCTCGTCGGAGTGTCCGCTGCCAAGGCTCTCGCGCTGAGCTGGGACGTTCCCTTCGTCGGCGTCAACCACATGGAAGCTCATCTCTATGCGGCGTTCCTCGAAGACCGTTCGCTGGAAATGCCTCTCGTCGTTCTGCTCGTCTCGGGTGGACACACGATGTTGATCGAGATGCGTGATCACGGCCAGTACGGGTTGCTCGGTCAGACCATCGACGACGCCGCCGGCGAGGCGTTCGACAAGGTCGCCCGCTTCCTCGGGCTCGGCTATCCCGGCGGTCCGGCGATCGATCAGGAGGCGGTGCGGGGCGATCCGACCGCGGTTGCGTTCCCGCGGGCGATGCTCAACGACGGCCTCGACTTCAGCTTCAGCGGGTTGAAGACCTCCGTCGTCAACCACGTCCGCAAACACCCGGCGCTGGCGACGGCCGACGTCGCCGCGTCGTTCCAGGCCGCGGTCGTCGACGTTCTCGTCGCCAAGGCCCGCCGTGCCGTGCAACAGGTGGGCGCCAAAGGCCTCGTGCTCGGGGGAGGAGTCGCCGCCAACACGCTGTTGCGCGAGCGGCTGACGAAGGCCGGCGAAGAAGACTCCGTCACCGTGTTCCTGCCGAGCCGGGCGATGTGCACCGACAACGCGGCGATGATCGCCGCGGCAGGTTGGCACCGCCTGGCCAGCGACGGCCCCACGCCGCTCGACGCCGGGGCGATGCCGAACCTGCGCCTTCCGTTCACTCACTCGTAGCCTGGAGCGGATGAGGATCGGTTCGTTCACCCCTGTCGCGCCCGTCGTGTTGGCGCCGATGGCCGGTGTCACGAACGCGCCGTTCCGCACGATGTGCCGCGAGTTCGCCCCTGGCTTGGTCTACGTCAACGAGATGGTGATGTCGACGGCGGTCGTGATGGGCAATCCCAAGACCGAGCGGATGATGACGTTCGGGCCCGACGAGCAGCCGCGCAGCCTGCAGATCTACGGCAGTGACCCGGTGATGCTCGGCGAAGCGATTCGCCGGTTGGCCGGCGCCGGTCGCGTCGACCACATCGACATCAACTTCGGCTGTCCGGCGGCGAAGGTCACCCGCAAGGGCGGCGGCGCAGCGGTGCCCGCCAAGCCGAACCTCCTGCGCGCCATCCTCCGCCACGCGGTGACGGCGGCGGCGCCGTATGGCGTGCCGGTCACGATCAAGTTCCGCAAGGGCCTGTTCGACTCGCTGCTGACGTACATCGAGACGGGGCGGATCGCCGTCGAGGAGGGCGTCGTGGCCATCGCCCTGCACGCCCGCACGGCCGAACAGCACTACGCGGGCGCGGCCGACTGGAACGCGATCGGCGAGCTGAAGGCGGCCGTTCCGGAGATTCCCGTGTTGGGGAACGGCGACATCTGGGAAGCGCATGACGCCGTGGAGATGATGCGCGTCACCGGCTGCGACGGAGTGGTCGTCGGCCGAGGTTGCCTCGGGCGGCCGTGGCTGTTGCGCGACCTGGTCGACGCGTTGAGCGGACGCGCTGTACAGCCGTCACCGCGGCTCGGTGAGGCCTGCGCCGTGATGGCCCGCCACGCGCGGTTGTTGGCAGAGCATCTCGGCCAGGAGTTGGCGATGCGCGACTTCCGCAAGCACACGGCGTGGTACCTCACCGGGTACCCGGTCGGCGGACAGGTGCGCCACCGGTTCGCGACGATCTCCACGCTCGGCGAGCTCGAAGATCTGATCGCCGCGCTCGATCCGACGGTCGCGATCGTCGTCGGAGGGGAGCGGATCCGCCGCGGTCACACGAATGGCCCGATCCGCGTGGCACTGCCGGAGGGGTATCTCGACCATCTCGACGACCTGACCGTGCCCGACGATGCCCACGTCATGGCGCTGAGTGGCGGATGACCCGCATCGTCCTCGCCTCGAGCTCGGCGCGACGTCATGAGCTGCTCCAGCAGATCGGTGTGGCATTCGAGATCCGCGTCCCCGACATCAACGAATCACCGCTGGCCGGTGAATCTCCTGCCGACTACGTGCGCCGCCTGGCGTTCGCCAAGGCGGCCGCCGTCGACGCCGGCGACGACGAGCTCGTGATCGCCGCCGATACGACCGTGGAGCTCGGAGGCGAGATCTTCGCCAAACCTGCGGACGCGACGGAAGCAGCGGCGATGTTGCGGCGACTGTCGGCGCGAACTCATCGCGTCCACACGGGCGTCGCCGTGCGTCGCGACGGCGTGGAGCACGCCGAAGTGTGCACGACGTTGGTCACGTTCGTGCCACTCGACGAGCGCACCATCGAGTGGTACGTCGGCACCGGCGAGCCGATGGGCAAGGCCGGTGCATACGCGTTGCAAGGAGCCGGTGGCGCGCTGGTGAGACTGGTGCGCGGCAGCGTCAGCAACGTGATCGGTCTGCCGCTGCACGTCCTGGTCGAGCTCGCCGAGCGATGTGGCGTGGCTCTCGTCAGTGCCGACACTGCGGTTGCCACCTCTCCGCGGTGCGAATAGCGTCGCTGCACGCCACGGAGAGGAGGCGAAGGTGCCGCAGGAGGAAACACCGGTCCTGATCGTCGGCGGCAGTCTCGTCGGGCTGACGAGCGCCCTGCTGCTCGGCGACTTGGGCGTCCCGTCACTCGTCGTCGAGCGCCATCCCGGCACGGCGATCCACGCCCGGGCGGGACACTTCCAGCTGGGCACGACGGAGATGCTGCGCCAGGTCGGGCTGGAGCGAACCGTGCGTGAGGAATCCGCCAAGACCTACCACCCCACCGGCGGGATCATCGCCGTCGACTCGCTGGCCGGCAAGCAGCTCGCCACGTACGTGAACGAGCTCAACGAGGGCGTCGAGAGATTCAGCCCGACCGTGCGCGTGTTCATCAATCAGGATGTGCTCGAGCCGATTCTGCGCGACAAGGCGGTGGCGCTCGGCGCGACCGTGCGCAATCGTGTCGAGGCGACGGCTCTCGAGCCGGATGACGACGGCGTGACGGTGACGGTGCGCGATCTCGAATCGGGGGAGCAGCACACCGTCCGTGCCCGCTACGTGATCGCCGCCGATGGCAACCGCAGTCCGACGCGCGCCCGGCTCGGCATCGGAATGGAGGGCCACGGGATCCTGTCGCGCAGCATCACCATCTACTTCCGCGCCGACTGCACGGCGCTGCTGTCGAACCTCCACCACAGCGTGATCTACGTCCACAACCCGGAGCTGCGCGGCTTCTTCCGCCTCGATCGCGCCGGCAAGACGGGCTTCCTCGTGATCAACTCCGTCGGCGCGGACGTGACAACCGACGCCGCGGTAAACGTCGGCGAAGGGATCACCGAGGAGCGCGCCGCGGCAATGCTGCAAACGGCGATCGGCACGCACGACATCCCGGCCGAGATCCTCGAGATCGTTCACTGGCAGGCCGAGGCGAACTGCGCCGCGCGCATGCGCGACGGGCGCGTGTTCATAGCAGGTGATGCGGCCCACGTCGTGCCTCCGAACGGCGGCTTCGGCGGCAACACGGGGATCCTCGATGCACGCAACCTCGCCTGGAAGCTCGCCGCGGTCATCCGTGGCGAGGCAGGGGCGGGGCTGCTCGACACCTACGACGCGGAACGCCGCCCGCTCTCGCAGTTGACCGTCGAGCAGGCGTACACGCGTTACGCCACGAGAGTCGTGCCAGAGCGCGGTACCGAGGACGCGCAACCGTTCATCGACGACCTGACGATGGAGATCGGGCTGGTGATGAGCTCCAATGCCGTGATCGGTGGCATGACTGACGGCACGCGGCACCTGCCGCCGGCGGAGACGCGTGGTCGTCCCGGCACGCGGGCGCCCCACGTCGCCCTCGGCCCCGATCGCTCGACGCTGGACCTGTTCGGTCGCTCGTTCGTGCTGCTCCGCGCTGCCGGCGACGGCTGGGCGCCGCCCGGTGTGGAGGCGCACCTGATCGAGGCGGACGAATTTCCCGAGGCCTACGGCATCACGCCGGAGGGCGCCACGCTGGTCAGGCCGGACGGGATCGTGGGCTGGCGATCAACCGGCGCGTTCGGCCGCGACGAGCTCACGGCCGCGTTGCGGAAGATCCTTGCCCTCGACGTCTGATCGCGACGAACGGCGAGCGCCTCGATCACAATCGCGGCCACATCGCCGCGGTCCCTCCGCCGCTGACGATCTGCGCGGAGAACGGCACCGCTTCGGAGAACGCGAAGGCGGCGAAACGATCGGGCACATCCGAACCAACGTCGACGAAGCCGATGGTGACGCTCGGCAAGCCGTTGCGGTTGATGTGCAACACGGCATCGTCCATCGAGCGGGGGGCCCTGGCGAGCACGTAGGTCTTGCCGTGGTTCACCACGGTCTCGATCCGCGGTAGAACGCCATTGGAGATGATTCGGCTCTGCGACGGTGAACCGGTCGCGCTCGGTTGTCCGATCCACCACACGAACCAGTCGAAGCCGTCGGTGCCAGGGGCGACCTCGGCGAACCAAGGCCCGTCCAGCCACCCCGAGCTGACCGGCCGCGGTTCACCCTCGGTCGACACGACCTTCGGCGGATCGGGGTCGACCTGTTCGCGCACGAGGGTGTTGTCGCCCGGGTGGACTCCGAGGGCGATGGTCTGCAGCAGCCCGACGTCGATGTTGCCGCGCACGGTGATCAGACGATCGCCGTCGTGCCACTGGATGACCGTCGTCGACGGGTCCGACGCCAGTTGGCCGATCGTTGCCGTGAACCCACTGGATCCGATCTGGCCGAGATGGGTCAGGGCGAACCGGGCGGCGATGTCTCGATCGACCCCAGGATCGGACGAGACCGTGATGCTGAAGTTCTGGGCGAGACCGGCCGGAACGGCCGTCGTGTATCCGACCCAGGCGACGGGGAGACCGTAGATGGCCGACGCCGGATCGGCGTCGAGCATCTTCTTGTGATCCGTGGTGAAGAACCGGCTGTCGTAACGGATCTCGTCGTCGGCAACGTAGACCGAGTGGGCCAGGCGCAGCAGTTGGCGATCGGCCCACCCGTAGGCAGTGATCTCCAGCCGATCCCCGTTCTTCGTGAACGACAGGCGCGTGGCTCCCGACACCTCGTCGTGTTCGACGAGCACCACCACTCCGTCGGCCACGGTGCGGTACGCGTTGCGGCCGGTCGCGTGGTGCGTGTTGCGGGAGACGACGAACCACGATCCGGTCGTGGCATTCGCGCCTGATGTGGCCCACAGCTCGGCCGTGCCACTGGCGACGAAGTCGGCCGTGTTGCCGCCCATCCCCAGCGTCTCGGCGAAGTGCATCGTGAAACCGTCGGGGACCTGATCGGCCACGTAGAACTGCGGACTGACCAACTTGACCGCAGAGACCGGAGGTGTGCTGGTCGACGTCGGCGCGACGGCAGTCGTCGGCGGCGGTTGCTT
The DNA here is from genome assembly GCA_036556105.1 of Ilumatobacteraceae bacterium. Taxonomy (GTDB): domain Bacteria; phylum Actinomycetota; class Acidimicrobiia; order Acidimicrobiales; family Ilumatobacteraceae; genus JAENVT01. The sequence goes on from DATBKA010000131.1 coordinate 10,455, forward strand.
CTTCGCCGCGTTCGAAGAGATCGCCGAGCTGATGACGCCGTAGGCGATGGCGCCGAACAGCGCCGTGGTGACGGCGATGCCGATCCAACGCGAGCCGCTCTCGTGCGGGAGCGGAGATGAGTGGTTGAAGCCGTGGTCGCTCGGTTCGTCGTCGTCGATCAGCTCGATGATCTCGAACGTCGGTGTCGACGCGTGCTTCATGCCAGCGGCCACGTGGCGAGAACGGTTCCGTCTGTGGCGACGATCTCGGCCGAATACGGGCCGGGCTCGCTGAACGCGTACGCGGCGAACGTGCGGTCGAGCTCGGGATCGACGTCGGCAAACGGCACGACGACTGCATCGAGCCCGGCGCGAGTGACACGGAGCTCGGCGCTCGTGGTGATTGCCCGAGGAAGGTCGGCCAGCACGTAGGACCGTTCGTCATCGGCTGCGGTCGTGATCTGGGCAGCGTCCGTGGGCGTCGAGGAGATGCCCGAGCCGGCCCAGTACCAGTTGATCGAACGAATCGTGCCGTACGTGCCGATCGATGCCTCGATCGTCCACGCCTCGCCGTCGGTGCCTGCGCCGTCGGCCACGGTCGAGCGCCGGCTCTCCGTGTAGTCCGTGCTTTGGCCGCCGGCCTCCATCGAGTTGACCTGCGCCTGGAACTCCATCCCTCGCCAGTCGCTCGCGGAGACGGTGTGGACGGTGCGGGCGACTTGGATCAGATCCGGGACCGACAAGGTGCCACCGACGGTGATGACGTAGTCGCCGTCAACCCACGACGCCATCGCGTAGCCGTCGGAGTTGGCGACCTCGCCGGCGATCGCTTCATGACCGTCGACCGTGAACGACGTCGCTCGCTCGAGCAGGAAGCGCGACGCGACACGGCGGTCGGGCAGCGGGCGTTCCTGGTCCGCCTGCGGAACGGGTGAGATCGTCAGGCTGAGATTCGCCAGCGGATCACCGGTCGTCGTGTAGTAGAGCTGCTCGACGGGGTCTCCCTGGTACGCGCGCCACGGCTCGACGGTGCTGAGCAGGGTGAATCCGGCGACCAAGCCCTCGTCGCCGGGGCTGACCGTCGACGAGCTGGTGTCGATGACGATCGATTCGGCGAGGCGGACGAGGTCGTCGTCGGCGACGCCGAATGCGGTGATCTGCAGGATTCCGTTCCTGCTGGCGAGCTGCACGACCGACTGGCCGGAACCGACGTGGGCAAGACTCAGCGCGCCGCGCTCGCTCTCGATCCGGTAGCCGTCGAGCAGGACCGAACCCTCGATGCCGCCATCGTTGTAGTAGCTGATGGCGAACCACGACCCGCTGGTCGACGTGGCCCCGTCGGTCGCCCACAGCTGGTACATCCCGCCTCCGCCGTAGCTGCCGTGCAGCTCTTCCCTGCTCACGTACTGCACGCGGAACCCGCGTGGCGGGTCGATGGAGTAGTAGGGGACGGGCGGCTTCGGCGCGGCGGTGGTCGTCGGTGCCGGTCGGGTCGTCGACGTGACCGCTGTGGTGCTCGACGCCGGCTCGACGACCTCGGGGGCACCGCCGCCGGACGTCGAGGTGGCGACTCCGTAGATGATCACGCAGACGAGTGCTGCGAGGGCGACCGGGCCGATCCAGCGCGGGCCGCCCGGATCCTCGAGTTGTTGGGGCACTGGCCCGTCGCTGAACGCACCCGCGTCGTCATCGAG
>DATBKA010000132.1:0-5837 GCA_036556105.1 Ilumatobacteraceae bacterium
TGATCAGCTGATGCCCGCCGGCCCCGACTTCATCGATCGTTCGATGGTGGGCTCGGACCGATCGCCAGCAGTGCTGCGCAGCCTCGGCCAGATCTACGGTCATGGGCGGCTGGCCAACTCCGGTTACCTGTCGATCCTCCCGGTCGACCAGGGCATCGAGCACTCGGCGGCAGCCTCGTTCGCCCCGAACCCGCAGTACTTCGATCCGGCCAACATCATCGAGTTGGCCATCGAAGGCGGCTGCAACGCCGTGGCCACCACGTTCGGCGTGCTCGGTGCGGTCAGCCGCCGCTACGCGCACCGCATCCCGTTCATCGTCAAGATCAACCACAGCGAGCTGTTGACCTACCCGAACAAGGCCGACCAGGTCATGTTCGGCTCGGTGAAGCAGGCCTTCGATCTCGGCGCGTCGGGGGTCGGCGCCACGGTCTACTTCGGCGCCGAGAACAGCACACGGCAGCTGCAGGAAGTGTCTCACGCCTTCCAAGAGGCACACAGCCTGGGGATGTTCACGGTGCTGTGGTGCTACACCCGCAACAACGCGTTCAAGGTCGACGGCGTCAACTACGAGGTGTCTGCCGACCTCACCGGGCAGGCCAACCACCTCGGCGTCACCATCGAGGCCGACATCATCAAGCAGAAGTTGCCGGAGAACAACGGCGGCTACAACGCGATCAGCGCTCTCGGCTCCGGTTCGTACGGCAAGACCAATCAGCTCGTCTACACCAAGCTGACGACCGATCATCCGATCGACCTGGCGCGGTGGCAGGTCGTCAACTGTTACATGGGCCGCATCGGCCTGATCAACAGTGGCGGGGAGAGCAAGGGCGATGGCGACCTCGCCGCCGCCGTGCGCACCGCGGTGATCAACAAGCGTGCCGGCGGCCAAGGCCTGATCTCGGGTCGCAAGTCGTTCCAGCGACCGATGGCCGAAGGTGTGTCGTTGCTGAACGCCATCCAAGACGTGTACCTCGACGGGTCGATCACCGTCGCCTAGTCAGGCCACGTCGAGGGGCCGGATCACCATCCCGGTTCGCAACTTCGGTGTGAAGAACGTCGACTTCGGCGGCATCAACAGGTGTTCGGTCGCGGTGCGGCGGATCTCGTCGATGCTCGTCGGTCGTACCAGCACGGCCGCGTCGGCCTCGCCTGCAGCGAGCCGATCGAGCACGTGCTGCACGCCGTGCTGGTAGTCGACCTCGATCGCAACGTCAGTCAAGGCGTGCTCCAGGAACGCACCGTCGAGCGCCCGCACGCCGTCGAAGGCCGCAGGACGCGGCACCAGCCAACGCCCGTGACCGTTGGGGCGGACCAGGCACAGCGCGCCACGCTCGACGGCTTCGGCGGCGAACCGCGCTGTCACCCGGCCGGCATCGCTGATCTCGAAGAACGTGGCGAGCCGGGCCGCGAGCAGTTCTGCGTCGATCCCTCGGTACAGGCGGTGGATCGGGTCGATGCTCAGTTGCTCCTCGACGAGTTCAGCGACGTACGTCATCGTCAACTCGGCGTCGGTGTCAGCCCGCCCGGTCGCGGCTCGAACCTCGTCGCGGTACGAACGCGAGATGGCGTAGCGATGGTGGCCATCGGCGATCAACACGGTGTTGGCACCCACCGCCGCGCTGATCGACTCGATCCGCTGCGGATCGTCGACCCGTTCGACGCGATGGAGCACACCGTCGTCGTCGGTGCACTCGCCGACGAGGACGCCCGGGGCGGCGAGCAGTTCGCTGAGGCCCGACGTCAACGACAGGCCCCAGATCGGCGACAGGTTGCAGCGCGTTGCCCGCGTCAGGTCGAGACGGTCGGTCTTCGCCTTCGGGGTGGTCCGCTCATGGGGCAACACGCCGTCGGCGCCTTCGTCGACGACCTCGAGGGCGCCGATCACTCCCACGGTGCGCCTCCGCCGGCCGCTCTCGTCGGTGAACTCGACCCGGTACAACGTCAACGACGGCGCAGAGTCGCGAACAAGGGCTCCCTCGGCGAGCCAGGCGGCGATGCGATCGGCAGCCTGGCGGTATCGCTGCGGCCCGTGGCGTTCGAGGGGGACATCGACGGCGACGACGTTGTGATCATGTCGTTGCAGCAGCTTCTCGACGTCGGCGGTCGACAACACGTCGTACGGCGGCGCGGTGACGTCATCGAGGGACTCGCCGGCCGCGTAGCGCAAGGCGGCGAAGGGTTCGAACCGTGGCACCCCTACAGGTTGGCACCTGGCATGCCAACATGACCAGGTGACTGGCGCCACCATCGACGGAAGCAAACGTGTCGTGCTGTGCGACCTCGACGGAGTGGTGTGGCTCTCTCACCAACCGATTCCCGGGTCCGTCGATGCCATCGCCGCGCTGCGCGCCGCCGGCCACCGCGTGCTGTTCGTGACGAACAACTCGTCGGCCCGCGTCGAGGCGCAGGAGGCGGCGCTCGCCGCGATCGGCATTCCGGCCACCGGCGACGTGCTGACGTCGGCCAACGCGGCTGCGTTGTTGATCTTCCCCGGAGAACGGGTGATGGTGTGCGGGGGCGAAGGGGTCGCCCAAGCCGTACGCAGTCGCGACGCGGTTGTCGTCGACGAGCACGCCACCGGCGCGGAGGCGACCGTCGACGCGGTGATCGTCGGGTTCCACCGCTCGTTCGACTACGACGCGATGATGCGGGCCAGCACCGCGGCGCGCGATGGGGCACGGTTGATCGGCACGAACGACGATGCCACGTATCCGACTCCGGAAGGCCCGATACCCGGTGGCGGTGCCATCTTGGCTGCCGTCGTCACCGCCGCCGGCGTGGTGCCGACGATCGCCGGCAAGCCCTACGAACCGATGGCCGCATTGGTACGAGCAACGGTGGGCGACGCCGCCGCCAGGAATGCGGTCATGGTCGGCGACCGTCCATCGACCGATGGGAGGATGGCGGAAGTCCTCGGGTGCCTCTACGCGCACGTCGAGTCGGGCATCACCGCGCCTGGGACGATCGTCGACCCGGCGCCGGCGTTGGTCGCCGCGGACCTAGCGGAAGTGGCGAAGGTCCTGGTCGCTGGGCGTTTCCCCGGGAGTAAGGTACAGCCATGACAGATACCCCAATGCTCAAGCGGTTGCTCGACGCGGGCACGCAGTTCGGTGAGATGTCGCAGAAGAACGCCGAGAAGCTCGTCAACGAGTTCGTCAAGTCCGGTCAGCTGCGTCGCAAGGACGCCGGCAAGACCGTCCAGCGGCTCGTCGAGCGTGGCCGCAGCTCCACGGAGCACCTCATCAGCGTGATCCAGGCCGAGGTCTCCAAGCAGCTCAACAAGCTCGGGGAGCGGCTCGACGAGGTCGAGGCGCGAGTCGAAGAAGTGGCCGGCAATCTCGGGCTGGCCGGCCGCTTGCCGAAGCGGCCAGCCAAGAAGAGCGCATCGAAGAAGGCTGCCGGCCCGTCGGGCGTCGCCAAGGTGACCGCCCGGAAGGCACCTGCCAAGAAGACTGCCGCCAAGAAGGCACCGGCCAAGAAGGCTGCGGCGAAGAAGGCGGGAACGAAGAAGGCCGCGGCCAAGAAGGCATCGGCGTAGCGACAGGATGCCCAGGCGTCAACGACTCGACGCCGAGTTGGTCCGTCGCCGGTTGGCCTCCAGTCGCGCCGAGGCCAGCCGCTCGATCGACGCCGGACTGGTGTTGGTCAACGGCTCGGTCGCCGACAAAGCGGCGCGGCTGGTCGACCCCGGTGACGCCGTCGTGCTGCAAGGTCCGCCATCGCGTTACGTCAGTCGCGGTGGGGACAAGCTCGACGCTGCGCTGGACGGTTTCGGCATCGACGTCCGCGGACTGCGTGTCCTCGATGCCGGCGCCTCGACGGGCGGGTTCACCGATTGTCTGCTGCAACGCGGCGCCCGCGAGGTCGTTGCCGTCGACGTCGGCCATGGGCAGCTGCATCCGAAGATCCGAGGCGACCGGCGCGTGGCCGTTCATGAACGCTTCCACGTCCGCGATCTCTCACCGGGCGCGATCGGTGGCGCCGTTGACCTCGTCGTCGCCGATCTGTCGTTCATCTCGATCGTGCGTGCGCTGCCGTGGCTGCTGTCGGCCGGAAAGCCCGGCGCCGAACTGGTGCTGCTCGTCAAGCCGCAGTTCGAGGCCGGGCGCGCCGAAGTCGACCGCGGCAGTGGAGTGATCCGCGACGCGACGATCCACGCCCGGGTGCGTGCCGAGGTCACCAGCGCCCTCGAAGAACAAGGCTGCGCGGTGCTCGGCTGGATCGATTCACCGATCACAGGCGCGCAGGGCAATCGCGAGTTTCTTGTGCACGCCAGAGCCGGTCGTGCAGGATCTGCGTCATGACGGACGTTCTCCTGGTCGCCCACCACGACAGGAAGGAGGCTGCGTTTCTGGCCCAGTTGGCGTCGCGGTGGCTCGCCGCTCACGGCCACTCGGCGTGGATGACACCGGAAGACGCCGAACCGCTGCACCTCGTGGAAATGGTCAGCGAGCGCAAGCCTTCTTCCGCAGGGCTGGTCATCAGCCTCGGTGGCGATGGCACGATGCTGCGCGCCGTGAAGATGGTCGAGGGTGCTGCGGTACCGATCATCGGGGTCAACGTCGGCCTGCTCGGGTATCTCACCGAGGTCGAGGCTCCGGCGCTGACGTCGGCGCTGGAACGATGGGCGTCCGGACCGGGAGTTGGTGGATGGCACATCGAGGAGCGAATGATGCTCGAGGCGCGGGTGCGCCGGCGGGCGACATCGAGCGGTGGGCACGAGTCGTGGACGGCTCTGAACGAAGCAGTCCTCGAGAAGCAGGAGTCCGGCCACACGGTGCGGCTGCTGGTGCGCATCGACGGCGAGGTGTTCACCTCGTACGCGGCCGATGGGCTGATCATCGCCACACCAACCGGCTCGACTGCCTATTCGCTGTCTGCCCGCGGTCCGGTCGTCTCCCCGAAGCATCGCGCTCTGCTGTTGACGCCGGTGTCGCCGCACATGCTCTTCGACCGCAGCCTCGTCCTGGACCCGGACGAGCGCGTCGAGGTCGAGGTGTTGGGTCACCGGCCGGCGACGTTGTCGATCGACGGACAGACGGCAGCGTCACTCGCCGAGGGCGACGTGCTCAGTGTTGGGCGGGCGCCCGTCGTCGCTCGTTTCGTGCGTTTCGGTGAGAGCCGCTTTCACCAGATCTTGAAGACGAAGTTCGGCTTGTCGGATCGCTGATGCTGCTGGAGCTGCACATCGAGTCGATGGGGGTGATCGACACCCTCGACCTCGTCCTGCAGCGCGGCCTCACCGCGTTCACCGGGGAGACCGGCGCCGGCAAGACGATGCTCGTCGAGGCGATCAACCTCTTGGTCGGTGGCCGGGCCGACCCGAGCCTCGTCAGGCCGGGCGCGGCCGAGGCGCGTGTCGAAGGCAGGTTCGTGGTCGGCGACGACGAATATGTCGTGGCCCGAGTGATCCCGAGTGACGGACGATCGCGGGCATACATCAACGGTCGGCTGGCGACAGCGGCGAACCTGAGCGAGCTCGGGGCGCGCACCGTGGACCTTCACGGACAACACGCCCACCAGAGCCTGTTGAGCGCGGCCGCGCAACGTGACGCGCTCGACCACTTCGCCAACAGCGACCTCGCCCCGCTGCGCGCGGCCCGGGCACGACTTACCGAGATCGACGCCACGCTGGCGACGTTGGGGGGCGACCAACGGGCGCGAGCGCGGGAGATCGACCTGCTGCAGTTCCAGGTCGCCGAGCTCGCCAGTGCTGCGATCGTCGACGCGGACGAAGACGAGCGACTCACAGCGGAGGAGGATGCGCTTGCCGACGCCGCCGCGCATCGCCAGGCAGGGCAGGTCGCGCTGCAGGCGTTGAGCGGTCAAGGTGACGA
>DATBKA010000133.1:0-1530 GCA_036556105.1 Ilumatobacteraceae bacterium
GTTGAGTCGATCGACCCACTCCACGTCCACCGAGGCATCTTTCAGGGCGATCGAGGCGCCTGAGTAGCCTGGCCGGGTGCAGCCGTCGCCGTTCTTTGGTCTTCCGGGGATGGCCGACGACGTGCTGCGAATCGAATCGGCACTCCTCGAGTCGGTGCGCACGCCGGATCCGTACCTCAACGAGCTGGCGTCGCACCTGATCGTGGCGGGCGGCAAGCGCTTGCGTCCGCTGCTCACAGTGACCGCCGCGCAGGTGGGTGGGCCGTCCGGCCCGGAGCTGCGTGAGCGCTCGATCCAAGGTGGGATCGCGTGCGAGCTCGTTCAGACCGGGTCGCTGTATCACGACGACGTGATGGACGACGCCACGACTCGGCGCGGTGTCGAGACGGTCAATGCCAAGTGGGGCAACCTGCAAGCGATCCTGGCGGGTGACTTCCTGCTGGCGCGTGCGTCCGAGATCGCCGCCTCCCTCGGAACGGAGGTGGCCGGCCTGCTGGCGCGCACGATCGGCCGCCTGTGCGAGGGTCAGATCGAGGAGCTGCGCCACACCTACAACACGGCGCGGCCGGAGTCGAGCTACATGGCGTCGATCAGTGGTAAGACCGCTTCGCTGTACGCCACCGCGGCGCGCATCGGCGGCATCGTCGCCGGCTTCGACCGGCCCCTCACCGACGCGTTGACCGACTACGGCGAGGCATACGGGATCGTCTTCCAGATCGTCGACGACCTGCTCGACATCACCTCGACCGACGACCAGCTGGGAAAGCCGGCCGGCCACGACATGGTGGAGGGGGTCTACACCCTGCCCGTCATGCGCACCTTGCAGGCCGGGGGCGTGCCGGCGATGGAGCTGTTGGGACTGCTCGGCAAGACCCTCGACACCGCCGAACGGGAGAAGGTCCTCGGCATCGTCCGCGACAACGGCGGCGTGGCGTCCGCGTTCACGACTGCACAACAGTGGGCCGACCGGGCGATGGCCGCGTGTGATGTGCTGCCCGCGTCGCCGGCCACCGACGTGCTGCGCGCCGCACCTGCCTCGCTGATCGACTCGCTGTCCTGATCCAGTCAGGCGTTGGGGGCGAGCTTGACGAGCTTGGCCGCGGCCTTGTAGGCGGCTTCGGCGGGGCCGATCTCGTCGGGTCGCAACAGGTTGGCCATGATCCTCAGCACCCACTCCATCAACGTGCGGCTGTGCATGCCGACGCGAGTCAGTTCGCGCATCAACGCCGGCTTGCCGATGACCCGGGCGAACAGGCGAGCAACCTTGAAGTACTCGCCGTACTCGTCGTCGAGCATCTTCGGGTAGCGCTGTAGAGCGGTCGGGTCTCCTTCCGCCAACGCCTCGTGCAACACGTTCGCCGCCATGTGCGCGGTCTCGTAGGCGTAGTCGATGCCTTCTCCGTTGAACGGGTTGACACTGCCCGCGGCGTCGCCGATGACCAAGTACGACGGCCCGGCCTTGGGCCCGACGGAGCCACCCATGGGGATGCGCCCGCTCGTCGCCTTGCACTCGGGGTGGTCGGGGTCGAT
>DATBKA010000134.1:0-6339 GCA_036556105.1 Ilumatobacteraceae bacterium
GCGACTGGGCCTGGATCTGAGGGGGAGCGCCCGATGCGCCCCGCCCGGCCTTAGGCCGACCATGCACTCATGCTCACTTCACCGTCACACATCACCTCAACACCGAACGCGCCGGCACAGGACACACCGGCACAGACCACTCCGGCACAGACCACTCCGGCACATGACACCTCGATGCCGAAGACCAGCCGTGACCCCGTCTGGCGAGTCGTCGGCGGCTCGCTCGCGGCCGGCTTCGTCGCCGCCCTCGTGCTCACGCTCGGCGTGTTCGGCGGCGCGCCCGAGCCCGTCATCACGGGGTGCGCGCTGCTCGCGTTCGCCGGCGGCTGGGCGCTGCTCGCACTTCTCACGGCTCGCTTCACCAGCCACTCGCAACGCTGGGCCTGGGCACCAGCGGCGGTGATGGCGGCCGCCGGACTGACACTCGTCACCACCCAGCCAGGCGACGGAGCACTCGACGCCGCTGGGTGGGTGTGGCCGCCGATCATGGTCTTCCTCGCGGTCTGGATGTTTGTCCGCGTCCGTCGTGGCTTCGCCGGTCGCGTGCGCTGGCTGCTCTACCCAGTGGTCCTCTCGCTGGCGATCGCATCGGTCGGCGCGATGTTCGAGACCGCAATGCGGGGGCACGACGACAGCACCTACGCCGCCCCGGGCACGTTGTATGACGTCGGTGGACAGCGGTTGCACCTGTCCTGCACGGGAACGGGACGTCCCACCGTCGTGCTCGAGAGCGGGCTCGGAGGGATGTCGGCGAGCTGGGCGCGCATCGTCGGCGACGTCAACCCGACCACCCGAGTCTGCGCCTATGACCGGGCCGGCCAAGGCTGGAGCGACGACGTCGACGAGCCGCAGGACGCCGCGGCCACCGCCACCGACCTGCACACCCTGCTCCAGCGAGCCGGCGAAGCGGGACCGTTCGTGCTCGTCGGCCATTCGGCCGGAGGCCCGTACGTGATGACCTACGCAGCCCGCTATCCCGACGAGGTCGCCGGGATGGTGCTGCTCGACGCGATGAGCCCCGACGAGTTCAGCGACCTGCCCGGCTTTGCCAGCGAGCATTCGATGGTGCGCCGCGGCCTCGGCGTGCTGCCCAGCGTGGCCCGTCTCGGGGTGGCCCGGGTCCTGCCCACCTCCATGTGGTCGAGCCTGCCCGAGCCGGCCGCTTCGCAGGTCGCTGCCTTCTCGGCGAGCGCACGTGGCATGCGCAACATGCGCGACGAGCAGTCGATGTACCCCGTCGTGTTCGAACAGGCGAAGGCGCTCACCTCGCTCGGTGACACCCCGCTCGTCGTCGTCACCGCCACCGAATCGATCGACCAGCATGCCGAGTGGACCGATCTGCAGGCCCGGCTGGCCGCGCTGTCGACCGACAGCGACCGACGCATCGCCGACGCAACTCACGCCGGACTGCTCGACGACGCTGCCAGCGCCCGGATCTCCTCCCAGGCCATCGCCGACGTCGTCGACGCCATCCGCACCGGCGCACCCCTGACGTCCGTCTCGACCTGACCGCTCCCATCACACCCACACCTACCCGACATCAAAGGACACGACATGAACACCCCGGACACCACCAACACGAACAAGACCACGACCACCACGAATCGCACGGACATCACCGCTCAGCCACACACGGCCGCCGCGACCATGCGGGCCGTCGTGCAAGAGCGCTACGGCTCCAGCGAGATGTGGCAGCTGACGGAGACCGAGCGTCCCACCATCGGCAACGACGAGGTGCTCGTGCGAGTCCATGCCGCCGGGCTCGATCGAGGGACCTGGCACGAGATGACCGGTCTCCCATACCTGATGCGACTCATGGGGTTCGGCCTTCGTTCACCCAAACACCGCGTACCAGGACGAGCCCTCTCCGGCACCGTCGCCGCCGTCGGCACGAACGTCACCCGGTTCGCAGTCGGCGACGAGGTCTTCGGCGCCGGCGTCGGAGCGTTCGCCGAGTACGCCGTAGCCCCAGAGGCCAAGCTCGCCCACAAACCGTCCGTGCTGACGTACGAAGAGGCGGCGGCCATCCCCATCTCGGCGACCACCGCGCTCCAGGCGCTCCGCCAGGGCCGGATCGCGTCGGGACAGAAGGTGCTCGTCATCGGCGCGTCGGGTGGCGTCGGCACATACGCCGTGCAGATCGCCGCCGCCTACGGCGCAGAAGTGACGGGCGTGTGCAGCGCGGGCAAGGCCGACCTCGTTCGCTCGCTCGGTGCTCAGCACGTGATCGACTATGCCGCCGCAGATGCGACCGACGGATCGCGCCGTTACGACCTGATCGTCGACATCGCCGGTAACGCGTCGCTGCGACGTCTGCACCGAGCGCTCGAACCGACCGGCAGCCTTGTCATCGTCGGTGGCGAGAGCAAAGGGAACGTCACCGGCGGGCTCGGGCGAAGCCTGCGCGCACCGCTCGTCTCGCTCGTCGTCCGCCCGCGCCTGACGATGCTCGTGTCGAAGGAGCATCACGCCGATCTGGCGCCGTTGATCGAGCTCATCGAGGCCGGGAAGCTCAGCCCCAGCATCGAGGCATGTGTTCCGCTCGGCCAGGCGCGCGAAGCGATGCGCCGCCTCGAGGCGGGCACCGTCCGCGGCAAGCTGTGCATCTCGGTAGTCGAGTGATCCAGGGACTCGGATGCCCTGGATCCCTGGCGCCCGATCGCGCGATCGCGCTGCTCGCAACGGCCGTGTCCGCGGCATGCTTCGCGACCCGACGTGGGCGCGCCGCTCACGCGTGGGGAGGTGTGACGCGCCTGTTGTGTTCGTCGTGCCCGTGGGCGCGATGCGGGGCGACGATGTCAGTGTGGTCGCCGTGGGGCACGGCGAGAAGTTCGATGCCGAACGCTTCGGACAGTCGCTCGGCCGAGAGGACCTGACCGGGGGTTCCGGCGGCCACGACACGGCCGGCCAGCAGGATCACCTGCGACGCCCGAGCTGCGTCGCGCACGTCGTGGGTGGCGGTGACCACGGCTGCGCCACGGGCGAGCTCGTCGCGGATGATGTCGCCGTAGCGCTCGATGGCACCGGCGTCGAGTCCCGCGGTCGGTTCGTCGAGCATCAGCAGATCGGCCTGCCGGGCGAGGGCGTGTGCCAGGAAGACGCGCTGCTGTTGACCTCCCGAGAGCGATCGCAGCGATGACGTTGCGAGGTCGCCGATGGCGAGACGGTCGATGGCCGCGTCGACGGCGGCTCGATCCGCACGAGCGATCCTGCCGAGCAACCCGTGGTGTCGATAGCGGGCCATCATCACCACGTCGCGGACCTGCAGGGGCAACAGGCCGCCGACGGGGTGGAACTGTCCGAGGTAGGCGACCCGTTCGGGTCGTTGGCCCGGGGCGTCACCGAACACGCTGATCTGGCCATCGACCGGCTCGAGCAGTCCGGCGATGGTCTTCAGCAGCGTCGACTTCCCTGATCCGTTCACCCCGACCAGTGCGAGCGACTCGCCCGCTCGCACGGTGACGTCGACACCCGAGACCACGGCTCGACCGGCGTAGCCGATCGTCAGGTCGGCTGCCTCGACGGCGATCGCCTCGGTCACGAGCCCACCGGGCTCGTCGTCGCTCGACGAGCTGCGAGGTCGCGCCGGATCGCCTGCCAGGTGAACACGACGAAGAACTGAGCGACAGCGACGACCACGATGCTCGCGCCTGCGGCAAGATCGAAGTGGTAGCTGATCAACAGGCCTGCGTACACCGACAGCGATCCGAGCACGGCCCCCCACAGCATCATCGCCGGCACCCGCCGTGCCAGCAGCGCGCCAGTGCCGGCCGGTGCCAAGAGCATGCCGAACACGAGCAGGGTGCCGACGGTCTGGAAGGACATCACCACGCAGATCGTCACCATCACCAGCATCAACAGCTCGAACCGACGGGCAGGCCATCCTGCGATGTCGGCCTGTTCGGGGTCGAACGACAACAACAAGAACGGCCGGGCGAACACACGAGCGATCGTCCCGATCACGACGAGGGCGATCAGCTGCTGCACGAGGTCGCTTGGCGACGCTCCGAGGATCTCGCCGAACAAGATGCCGACGATGTCACCGGTGAACGATGTCGAGCGAGAGACCATCATCACGCCGACGCCGAGCATGCCGACGAAGAGCAGCCCGATCGCGGTGTCGCTGCTCAGCCGCGAACGACTCGTTACCAGATTCACGCCACCGATCATCAGCCCTGCCCCGACGGCAGCGCCGAGCACTCCGGGTGCCCCGAGGAGCAGTGCACCCGCGACGCCGGGCAGCACGCCGTGCGCCAACGCATCGCCGAGGAACGCGAGCCCTCGCAGCACCATGAACGTGCCGGCGATCGCACACGACACCGCGACGAGGACGCCTGCGAGCAGGGATCGCTGGAGAAATGGGTTGTCGACGAACGGAGTCACCAACCAGCTCATCGACCCATCATGACCGCTGCGCCGACGTGGTCGGGTCAGGCCAGCGCGTCCGCGACGGTGTTGGCGATGCTCACGATGAACGAGCGATACGTTCCGTCGTCGGTGAGGTTGTGGGTCGACAACTCGACGACCTTCGCACCGGTGTCCGAAGCGACCGCCTCGACCGTCGCCGCGGGGGTGCCGATCTCGGCGAAGATCGCCGGCACACCAGCCGCCTCGATCTTCTCGGTGAGGGCGGCCAGCTCGCCGGCCGATGCCTCCGCCTGCGACGTGATGGCAGGGATGATCGCCCCGATCAGCTCGAACCCGTATCGTTCTGCGAAGTAGCCCATCGACTCGTGTCCGGTCACCAGCTTGCGGTTCTCGGCCGGAATCTTCGCCACGATCGCCTCGACCTCGGCGTTTAGCCCGTCCAGCTCCGCTTCCACCTTCGACGCGTTCGACGAGACGTCGATCCCGATCGTCTGCAACTCGGAGGCCAGCGGCGCCACCCACTGCTTCATCGTCAGCGGATCCGTCCACAGGTGCGGATCCTCGGCGCCGGGCGCCTGATCCTCGTCGGTCGGGTCGGCGCCCTCACAGGCCTTCACCGTGCGCACGGTGATGTGATCGGCAACGGTGAACACCGGCACCCCGTTGGCCTTCACTTCCTTCAACGGGTCCTGCAGGTTGCCTTCGAGCCCGAGACCGTTGTCGATGACCAGATCGGCCGACGACATCTTCTCGATGTCCTTCGCCGACGCGCTCCACTCGTGCGGGTCGGCACCGTTGGGCATCAACACGGTGACCTCGGCTGCGTCACCCACCACCTCACGCACGACCGCTCCGAGCACCGAGTACGTCACCACGATCTGCGGCCGTGATCCTGTTGTTGCGGGCCCAGAGTCCGCATCGTCACTGCCACAGCCGGCGGCACCGGTCAAGAGAGCAGCGGCACCAACACCAGCGAGAAGTCGACGAATCACAATAGGAACGATACCGGTTGGGGCCGGCTCGGGGCAAGTCGACTACGGAGATGGCGGCATGCTTGACACGCAGAGCGAGTCCGGCGACTTCCTATCGATTCTCATCCGATCGGTAAGGTGGAATTCCTGAGCGCGCGAACCGACCTCCGAGACATCCACGACGCTGCCGCTGCACGACTGACGGCCGGCGAACACGTCTACACCTCCGGCCGTCGCGAACTCGTCGAACTCCTCGCAGCTCGTAGCCGACCGGTGACGATCGCTGATCTGCTCGAGACCCGGCCGCGATTGACGCAGAGTTCGGTGTATCGCAACATGGCGATCCTCGACGAGGTCGGCGTCGTGCAGAAGATCGTGTCGAGCGATGATCGCGCCCGGTACGAGCTCTCCGAGGAACTCATGGGCCACCATCATCATTTGGTGTGCACCAGTTGCGGCCTGGTCGACGACTTCGTTGTGCCCGCACGAGCGGAGCGAAGCATCGAGACCATCCTCGAGCGCGCGATTGCGTCCACGGGTTTCCGGGCGTCGGGCCACCGGATCGATGTCGTCGGGCTCTGTGCGAACTGTGCGTGATCGATGGTCGCGCGGCCGAGTCGACCCGCCGCAGCAGCGTCACGAACTCCGACCGACCGACATGTCACACGCGACTTTCACGACCTGATCGTGGCCGTACTCGCCGGCACCGAGCCTGACGGCCGGCGGCCGGATGCTCTGGTCGCGCGGATCGACGACCGCCACCAGCGATGCTGTCGTCACACGCACGGTGCCGTCGAGCATCAACGTGAGGGTGTGGGTGGTCCTGCCGTGGCAGTCGATCCTCCGCCGACTCTCACGCAGCGCATGCGGCGCAGATGCCGGTCACATCGAGTCGGTGTGCAGTCGGTCGAAAGCCTGCGTCGGCGAGGGCTCGCCGGAGTGCCGCCTCGAGCGACTTCTCCGTTCGGGCGGACACGGTGAAGTCGTCGACGGCTCCGCA
>DATBKA010000135.1:0-1943 GCA_036556105.1 Ilumatobacteraceae bacterium
ACCGACGAGGTCCTGCGCACCGTCAATGCCAAGCCGCATCGTGTCGTGTTCATCCTGTGGGGCGCCCACGCCCGCAAGAAGAAGGCGCTGATCGACGCCTCTCGGCACACGATCATCGAATCCGCCCACCCGTCACCGCTCAGCGCGCACAACGGCTTCTTCGGTAGCCGCCCGTTCAGCCGCGCCAACGCCGCCCTCGTCGAGGCCGGGCTCGACCCGATCGACTGGCGCCTCCCTGCCTGACACGCCACCAGCCCCGCATGGGCGCGGAAACCCCCCACGGGCAGCACTCAGCGCGCCCAAGCAACTTGCATGGGCGCGACAACCCCCCACCGGCGGCAGCCGGCGCGCCCAAGCGGCGATGTGAGGTGCGTTTGAGGATCACCCGCCATGCCTACATTCCATCGCGATGAGATGGACCGAGTGGGGAGCAGTGAGACGTTTGCGGGTGCGCTCGCGGCCCGTCGACGTCGGCGTGCACGCCGTCGAGGGCTTCCGCCGGCATCGCAGCGGCAGGAACGCGACGTTGATCGCCTACTTCGGGTTCCTCTCGGTCTTTCCGCTGTTCCTGGCCTTCACGACCATCCTCGGGTTCATCCTTCAGGGTGACAGCAGCCTGCGCGACAACATCCTCAACTCGACGATGGCGCAGCTCCCGTTCGTCGGTCAGCAGATCGCCACCAACCCGAACGACTTGCACGGCAACGTCGTCGTGCTGGTCCTCGGATTGCTGGGCAGCTTGTGGGGTGGCATGAAGGCGTTCATCGCCGTGCACACCGCACTGGACGACGTGGCCGAGCGGCCGCTCGACGAACGGGCGAACGCGGTCAAGGTTCGCATTCGGGCTCTGTTCGGCATTCTCTACATCGGTGGTGCCCAGGTCGGAGCAACGATCATCGCCAGCATCGTCGGCGTGACCGGTGTGGCGCTGATCTCCAAGATCCTCCTGTTCATCGGCACCGCTGCCGTCGACGCCGTCATCCTGCTGCTCAGCTACCGCTGGCTGCGCACCGACAACCCGTCGTGGCGGTCGCTGCTACCGGGTGCGATCGTCGGGGGAATTCTGTTCGCATTCCTGCAACTCGTCGGAGTCGCCATCGTCGGTCGACAGATCGCCCACGCATCGCCCGTGTACGGCACGTTCGCCTCCGTGATCGGGCTGCTGTCGTGGCTCAGCCTCCACGCGGTCATCGCCTTGGGTGGCGCTGAGCTGAACGCCGCACTCGTCGCCGACGGCCCACCGCACCCGCCCGACTGCGACTAGCGCCGCGCTGGACGCCAGCGATCGCCGAGTTCGAGTCGGCGCGGCGGGTCGGCACCGACCTTGGTGCAGTTGAGCGAAGCAACTTGCACCGCAGCGGTGACGGCGCGGCCGACACGATCGAGGTCGGCGAGGTCTGAGCGGCGCAGACCGGCTTGGTCCCACCAGGCGACGAACGCGCCGCCGAACGCGTCGCCGGCGCCGATCGTGTCGGCGACGTCGATGCTCGGCACGGGGACCGCGATGACGTCGTCGGCCCCGTGCACGTTGACGAGACGCGCACCGTCCGTGTGCAGCACCACGGCCGATGAGCCGCGGCGCAACAGCGCCAGCCCGCCGGGCACGTCACCCGCACCGAGAAACTCGAGGTCCTCGGTGCTCACCTTGACGACGTCGGCGCGCCGCACGAGTCGCGAGAGCCGCGCCGTGAACGCACCGAGGTGTGGCGTGGCGGCCGGACGACAGTTGACGTCGAGCATGACGAGCACGTCGTCACCGGTCTCGGCGAGGGTCGCCTCCAATGTCGTCGCCATCGGCTCCAACACCAGTCCCAAGGTGCCGATGTGCAGCGCCCTCGTGTCGCCCGGCAGGGCGGCGGGTCGCAGCGCCGGTGCCGAGGTTTCGGCGAAGTAGAAGCGATAGCGGGCGCTGCCGTGCTCGTCGAGCTCAGCTGCTGCCATGG
>DATBKA010000136.1:0-3885 GCA_036556105.1 Ilumatobacteraceae bacterium
GCCACCACCGTCGCCCGCTACGACAGCTGATCAACGACGGTCCGGACCGTGTTCGATCGGATCGTGATCGTCGACTGGAGCGCGGCGGCGACACCCAAGCGCGGCAAGGACTCGATCTGGACGTACGCGCATGGTGACCTCGCGGCAATCAACCACCCGACGCGTACGGCGACGCTCGGCGTGCTCGTCGAATTGCTGCGCACTCCCGGCTGCACGCTGATCGGCTTCGACTTCCCACTGGGCTATCCCGCCGGCTTCGCGGCACAAGCGCGGCTCGGTGACGGCGAGCCGTGGGAGGCGACCTGGCGGTACCTCACCGACCACGTCACCGACGACGAGCGCAATCGCAACAACCGCTGGGATGTCGCCGCGGCGCTCAACGTCCGGCTCGGTGAACTGCGCTTCTGGGGCGTGCCACCCCGGCGAGCCGGCGAACACCTCACGATCCGCAAGCCGCCGCTCGTCGACGAGTTCCGCGTCGCCGAGTCACGACTGAAGAAGCGCGGCCTGCATCCGTTCTCGACATGGCACCTGCTCGGTGCCGGGAGCGTCGGCAGTCAGACGCTGACCGGCATCCCCGTCGTGCACCGGCTCCGCCATCATCCGGACCTCCAGCCGCGGACCCGAATCTGGCCGTTCGAAACCGGGCTGACGTCGAACCCGAGCGGGCATCATCCCGAGGCGATCGTCATCGCCGAGGTGTGGCCGAGCGCACTCGCTCACGACCCGACGCTCCACCCCATCAAGGACGCGTGCCAGGTGATGACCCTCGCCCGTCACTACGCAGACCTCGACGCCACCGGTGCGTTGGCGCCGCTCTTCCAACCCCAGCTGACTGCCGACGAAGCACGTCGAGTGGTCGGCGAGGAAGCATGGATCCTCGGGGTGACGTGAGCGGACGTGCCGCCCAGACGTTCGACCCTGGACGAGCGTGGCGTGCGCGGCGCAGCATCCACAATGGACCCCGCTCAGAAGGAGGCATCACGTGAAAGCAGGCAGAATTGTCGCGCTCGTGTTCGGTTGCATCATCGCCCTCGTCGGCGCGGCGATGCTCGTCGGAACGGCCGCGTTGACCTGGGCGTACGCGACTCAACGCGATGACGACGGCTACTTCACGTCGAGGACCGTGCGGATCGAGACCGTCACGCCGGCGGCGCACTCTGACAACATCGACTTCGGCAGTGACGAGCGTCCTGGACGGTGGCCGTTCGGCAAGGGTGACCTCGCCACGGTTCGCGTGCGTGCCACAGCGCGGGAGGGCGAGCAGGTCTTTGTCGGCATCGCCCACACCGACGACGTCGAGCGCTACCTCTCGGGAATCGCTCACGATCAGGTGACCGACGTCGGATGGGGACGCGGCGACCGCGACGTTCGTTATGCGCGGACGGACGGAGCATCGAGCGCGCCTGCACCGACGGCGCAATCGTTCTGGGTCGTCAGTGCGAGCGGAGCGGGCCAGCAAACGTTGATCTGGGACGTCGAAGGAGGCAACTGGTCGGTCGTGATGATGGAACCCGACGGCAGCGCCGGCGTGGCGGCCGACGTCAACGTCGGCATCAAGGTGCAAGCGATCCTCGGTTTGATGATCGGTCTCGGCGCAGGGTCGCTCGTCCTCCTCGGTGGCGCTGCGGCGTTGATCGTCTTCGCCACGCGCAAGCCCACCTCTGCCGTTGCCGCGCCGGCTGAACGGATCCCGGTGCTGACCCGATCGCCAGTGCAGATCGAGGCCCAGCTCGATGAGCCACTCAGCCGCGGTCTGTGGCTGGTGAAGTGGTTCCTCGCCATCCCGCACTTCGTCATCCTCCTCTTCTTGTGGATCGCCTTCGCGGTGATGACCTTCGTCGCCGGTGTGGTCATCCTTTTCACCGGTCGCTATCCGCGTTCGATCTTCGACTTCAACGTTGGCGTGCTCCGGTGGACGTGGCGGGTGACGTACTACGCGACGTCGGGCATCGGCACGGATCGCTATCCACCGTTCACCCTCGCTGCCGCCGACTACCCGGCCACGCTCGACATCCGGTATCCCGAGCACCTGTCCCGCTGGCTCGTGCTGGTGAAGTGGTGGCTGCTGGCCATTCCTCACTACATCATCGTCGGCTTCTTTGCGGGCGGCGGATCGCTCGTTGCCGGGGCCCGCGGCTGGTCGGCGAGCTTCGGACTGATCGGCTGGGTATCGCTGTTCGCCGGGGTAGCGCTGCTGTTCAAGAACCACTACCCACGCGGTCTGTTCGACTTCGTGATGGGCATGAACCGATGGGTGTACCGAGTGTGCGCCTACGCAGCGTTGATGACGGATCGCTACCCGCCGTTCTCCTTCGACGCTGGAGGAGCCGAACCCGGCCCGCTCCCGCCACCACAACCGTCGCTGGTGCAGGAGGCGGCGGACGATCCCGCTGCCGATCGCGCCTAGCTTCCGGCCCGTGAACCCGACCGTCGCCCGGCTCCGCGTCGCCGCCGCACTGGTGGCCCTGGTCCTCGTCGGCGGCAGCCTTGGCTACTGGTGGCTCGGTCTGTCGTTCGCCGACGCGGTGTATCAGACCGTCACGACCGTCAGCACGGTCGGGTTCCGAGAAGTCGGTGAGTTCGACACCGGCGAGAAGATCTTCACGATCGTGCTGATCGTCGTCGGCGTCGGCACGGTGCTCTACACGTTCACACTCGGTGTCCAGATGATCGTCGACGGAGAGCTGGGCCGAATCCTGGGGAGGCGAAGAATGGACAAGCAGATCGCAGACCTTCGTGATCACGTCGTGCTGTGCGGGTGGGGCCGTGTGGGCCGCGCCGTTGCCGCCGATCTCGAGCGGGAGGGCTGCCACGTGGTGGTCGTCGACAGCGACCCGTCCCGAGTGGCCGGCGTGTCCCTGCCGAAGGTTCTCGGCGACGCAACGCTCGACTCCACGTTGCGCGCCGCCGGCATCGATCGGGCACGGGCACTGATCGCCGCGCTCGCCGACGACGCCGACAACCTGTTCGTCACGTTGTCCGGCCGCTCGATCAACCAGTCGTTGTTCATCGTCGCCCGGGCCCGCCAGGACGAGAGCATCGCCAAGCTCGCTCGCGCCGGCGCCGACCGAGTCGTGAACCCGCAGGAGCTGGGTGCGGCGCGCATGGCCAGCTTCGTGGTCCGCCCGAACGTGGCCGAGTTCGTCGACGTGGTGATGCACGAGCGGAGCATGGAGTTCCGCATGCAGGAGGTGGAGATCCCCGATGGGTCGCCTCTCGACGGGCGAACCCTGCGTCAGGCGCGGCTGCGCGACGCCTGCGGCGCGTTGGTGCTGGCGCTGCGAAACGCGGATGGCAGCTTCACCACGAACCCCGATCTCGACACCGTGTTGCGCACGCACCACATCCTGATCGCCGTCGGCACCGAGCTCGACCTCCGCCGCCTGATCGCGGTCGTCAATCCGTCCGCCGCAGCCTGACTACTCGCGCCGAGTCGCGCGTTGCTCCATGCGCACATCGAGCGCGGTCGCGGCGAGGAGCACAAAAGCGAGCCCGATTCCGAGCATCCACGTCATCAGGCGGTCGGTGTCGAACTGGTCGTGCGCCCGGACCGCGGCGATGAGGATCAGAGCGATCATGATGCGCGCCACCTGCAGCATGATCTTCGCCGTCGACCACCGCGGGTCCGCGGCGATCATCAGCCCGGAGACGCCCAGCATCAGCACCGCGCCCATCACTCGGGCCGTCAGTGGAGTCAGCGCCCACGGCCAGATGTCGATGGCGCGACCGGGGGACAGGAACAGGTACGCGCCGAGCACGAATGCAGCCAAGCCAGTGATGCCGATCGTCGCCCTCGCCAGCGGAGGGATCCGCAGCTCGCTCGACCTGGGCTGCGACCGCACCAGCTGGTTGCGGATGAACACGGTGATGACCAGGAACGGC
>DATBKA010000137.1:0-2945 GCA_036556105.1 Ilumatobacteraceae bacterium
GATCTGTCGGTGAACAGCACCGTCTTCTGGACCTGGTTCCCGTCGCACAACGGCGCACCGAGATGGGCGCCGATGGCGGTCGGGAACTGGTTCATCTCCGTCGCCGTGACCGCTTTCGCCACCTGCGCACAGTCGTCTGACGTGATGCCGAAGCTGCCGATGAGGTTGATGCACGCTTGTTGTAGCGCGTAGTACAAGTCGAGGTAGTCGGAGCCGGGCCCGAGCAGCGTGGTCTCCGCCGTGTAGTAGATGTGCGCCGTCTTCTCGATGCCGATGCCGGTGACCGTCTGGCCGTTGAACGTGGCCCCGTCGGTGATCAGGAACGCGGCCTTGTTGTTGACCCCGTTGTTGGTGTGCACGCCGCGGTTGTCGGCGACCCCTCCGCGGTAGTTGGAGCTCGTCATCTTGTCCGGATCGCCGAACTGCGTCGGGTCCTTCATGCTGCGGATGGCTCCGCCCGGGATCTGCTCGCCCATCAGCCAGCGGTCGAGGGCGGTGTCGAACGGCCCGACGTTCCAGAGGTCGATCAGCTCGCCCATCACGTCCGACATCGATTCGTTGATCGCCCCCGACTCGGCGTAGTACAAGAGCTTCGACGTGTATTGGGTGACGCCGTGGGTCAGCTCGTGGCCGACAACATCGTCGGCGACCGTATAGCCCTGGCCGTAGACCATCTGCGATCCGTTCCAGAACGCGTTCTTGTACGGGCAGTTGGACATCGACGGGCAGTAGCGCACTGTCGAGCGGATCTGCATGCCATTGCCGTTGATGCTGTCGCGGCCCAGCACGGTCGAGTAGAAGTCGTAGACGACTCCGCTGAGGTCGTAGGCGCTGTCGACGTCGCTCAAACCCGTCGCGGCCTGCCCTTCGCTCCGCACCGGCGACGAGCACGTGGCTGACGCACCCGCGACGTTGTTGTTGTCACAGACCACCCGATCCTTGGCGTCCTCACGTTGGCTGAACTGCAGGGCGATGGAACCGGTGTGAGCGTCGACGAGCACGAACCGATCGACGTCGCCGAGCTCGGTGCGCACATCGGCGCGCCACACCAGCCGTGTCCCGGCCGGATCGTCGCCACCGATCAACGCCGGGTCGTAGATCCACAGCGCCGGATCACTGACAGTCAGCAGCTCAGGCTCGACGCGGTCGTACTTGGCGGTCATGGCGCGGGCCGCTTCGGCGGCATCCGCGGCGTTGACCGTGGGGGTCACGTCGACGTCGAGCGCCGGCGACGCTTCCCCTGATGTCGACAGCACGCTGCCGTCGGCGCCGAGCTGAACGGCCACCTCTCCGGCGAGCACTGGCACACCGTGGTGGCGCTGTTGGTAGCGGACGACCGAACCACCCTCCGGCGAGTTGAACTCGGCGCTTTCGGTCAAGTCGGTCGTCGGATCGTCAACGCCGAACATCGGTGCGTAATGGTCGACGAACTGGCGTGCCGTCTGTGCCGCCGACCCGCGCCGAGGCGACAGCGGTGCCGCCTTGGATCCACCGACGAAGGTGGCCGTGCCCGACTCGTCGCGAATCGCAACGGTCGCCCGGCCGTCCGTCTCCTGCTCCAACTCGTCGCTCAGCGAGGCGATCTCCGCGGGCGGATCAGCGGCAGCGAACGGCGTGGCTTGAACGGGAGCGGACTTCGCGGGAGCAACAACGACGGTCCCGAGCAACGCCGCTGAAATCGCCAGAACGCCCGGTGCGCGCATCGTTCTCCTCGAACAAGGTCTTCCACCGATGATCGGCTCAGCCTTGCGCATGGATGAGCGGAGATCTGCACCCAAATCGGCGCGACCGGTGACGGGCCAGTTCAGGCGATGCGCGATGCCTGCGCCTGAAACCCGACCTGAGCGACCGGTGGCTGCCCGCCGACCGTCAGGTAGGTGACGAACACCGAGTCGAAGGCGATGATCTGGGCGTCGGTCGTGAGGACGACGAGTGGCAAGTGCTCGCCCTGCACGTTGGCCCGCATCAGCCGTACAGCGGTCTCGCCGGCGTCGATGACCACGGTGAAGCTGAGCCCGTCGGCCTCGAAGTGCACGCTGTGCACGAGCTCGCTCTCGACGATGTCGGGAATCGTCAGCGCGTTGGCCACGGGCCGTGGTCTAGCCGACATTGGGGTGGCGCGCCAGTGTCCCCGGGCCACCCGCACGCGCTCATGCCAGGATGAGGCGATGGTCGCCAACGTCCCATCATTGACGACGCGTCAGATCAATCGCTCCGTGCTTGCCCGACAACTGCTGCTCGAGCGAGCCGACCTCGACATCCCGACCGCGCTGCAACGCATCGGTGGATTGCAGACGCAATACGCGCCATCTGGATACGTGGGGCTGTGGAGCCGGTTGGCGAACTTCGAGCGCAACGCGCTGACACGTGCCCTCGAAGATCGCTCCGTGATTCAAGGCACGCTGATGCGCAGCACCATTCACATGGTTGCCGCGGCGGATTACTGGCCGATCTGCGCCGGGATCCGGGCCAGTCGGCGCGAGTGGTGGGAGCGCATCGCCCGGGCGCGTCACCTCGGTGAGATCCCGTACGAACTGCTGACGCAACTGCTCCGGGACGAGCTGGCCGCCGGCCCGCGACCGAGCAAGGAGCTGATCGCGGCGATGGAGCGCGCCGGTCTGCCCAAGGCGCTGTGGGAAGGCGCCGGGTTGTGGCTTGACATGGTCAGGGTGCCTCCGTCGGGCACGTGGGATCGCCGCCGCGCCGACCTCTACGGCCTGGCCGAGCAGTGGGTCCGACCGGTCAAGAAGCCAAGCGAGGGCGTCGGCCTGCGACTACTCGTCACGAAGTACCTCCGCGCCTTCGGGCCGGCTCCACTCGAGGACGCGGCGAACTGGGCCGGTGTTCCCAAACGCCGCATGGAACCAGTCGTCGCCAAGATGAACCTGCGAACGTTCCGCGACGAGACCGACACCGTCGTGCTCGACATCCCTGACGGCGAGTTA
>DATBKA010000138.1:0-2997 GCA_036556105.1 Ilumatobacteraceae bacterium
TGCGTACCCGCGCCGACGTCGCCAGCGCGCGAGACCAACTCGCCGTGGCTGCCGCCGAGCTCGCCGATCTGCAGGCGCAGATCGACGGACGGCTCTCGCTGGTAGGCACTTCGCAGGTTCGAGGAGCAAGTGCGGCGGACATCGCCCAGAGCGTCGCAGCCGGTGATGTCGATTGGCCGGCGGTGCAAGCCGCCGTGGACGAGACGCGGGCACCGTTCGGTGTGAACGTCGTGTCATTCCAAGGCGTGCTCGACGAGCCCGCAGCCGGCGGCGGCGCGGGCTCGTCAGCTCCTCCGATCGCGACGCTGACGTTGACGGCAACTGCGCCGTCCATCCCGATCATCGCCGACTGGCTCGACGCCGTCGCCGCCGATCCTCATTTCGTCGGCCCGTGGGTATCCGGTCTGACGACGCTCCTCCAACCGGGCCAGGCCACGGTCGTCCAGTTCACGATGACCGTCGGTGTGACGCAAGAGGCGCTGACCGCGCCGGTCGAAGCATCGGAGGCGGCAGGATGAATCGCAGTCGCAAAGACGTTGCACTGATGTTCGTCATCGGGGCGTTGGTGCTGTTCGCAACGTACAACTTCCTGTTCAAGCCGCAACGTGCCGACCTCGCCGAGGCGCGCGACAACGTCGCCGCGACCGCGCAGAAGGTCAACGATGCCAAGAGGATCCTCAGCGCGCCCATCGTGCAGCCTTCTGGCGCGACTATCGACGCGACGTCGGTCGCTGTTCCCGACCACGCCGAGTTGGCAGCGGTGCTCCGGCAGTTGCAGGCGAGCGCAGATGACGCGGGGGTCGCCTTGATCTCGGTCGACCCCGCACCGCTCGAGGTCAACCCCCGAGGGGCCGGTGGGTCCGTGCTGTTGACGATCGCCGCATCCGGCACCGATGCCTCGGTGCTGGGCTACCTGGAGCTGTTGCGCGACCTGGAGCGCGTGTTGGTGGTCGAGCAAGTCGCCATCGACGCGCAGCCCGAACAGCCGACACAGCTCAGTGTCAGTGCCCGCGTGTTCACACGCGAGGCACCGGCTGCCGCCAGCGAGCCCACGATCGCGGGACCGTCGGCGGCCTCAGGCTCGTGACCCAGACGCCTCATTCGTCACGAATGTGGGTGATTTGTGGGAAACGAAATCCTCGACAACTTGGCGTGGCCGACACCCGCGGCGACAAGCCGTACCGGAGGTACACCAATGACATCCACTTCCACCCACCGAAATGACGACAAGGGATTCACGCTCATCGAGCTGATGGTTGTCGTCCTCATCATCGCCATCCTGCTGGCCATCGCCATCCCGACGTTCCTCGGCGCCCAGAACAAGGCCAAGGACCGCAGCGCGCAGTCGTCAGCGCGTAACTCCCTGACCAACGCGAAGACGATCTTCGCCGACACCGGCCGCTACACCGACGTCACCGTCGCTCAGCTCAACGCCAGCGAACCGAGCCTGACGTTCCAGGCTGGAGCCTCGACGGGCCCGAAGATCGTTTCCGTGCTCGCCCCCGACGACACCGACTGGTACGCGGCGGTTCTCTCTGACACGAAGACCTGCTTCTACCTGTGGGATTCGGTCGCGGCCGCTGGCTCCGGAACTCAGTACGCGAAGGCCGCCGATGTCGGTGGTGCAGGTCCGGCGACATGCGTCGCCTCGGACTCCGTCGTGCCGCCAGGTGGCTGGACCGACAAGTGGTGATCCTCTGAGGCACCGTTCAGGCGACGGTCCAACCTGCGAAGGCATCGATCATCGCCTGGACATCGCCCAGCGGATACAGGATCGGACACGTGCACCCATGACGAACGTAGTGCGAAACTCGAGCTCGAGCTTCGGCAGGAGTGCCAGAGGCAGTGAGCAACTCGACGATCTCGTCGGGCACGAGCTTCGAGGCAGCGACCACCTGTTCGTGAGTCGCCGGCCACGTCAGCACTTCACCAACCCGATCCAGCAGGTCCTGCGGAACTCCGGACGCCTTCATGATGTGCGGTTGCTGCCCCAAGTACTGGGTGACCATCAGCCGAGCCATGTCGAGGGCGATGGACCGATCATCGTGGACTGAGCACACCACGAGCTGAGGCCGATCAACGTCGGCCAGAACACGACTCGAGCGATCGAGGCCTCGCTGCAGGGCTTCGATCGCTCGATCGTTGTATTCCGGGGAGACCAGGTAGTTGAGGACGACGCCGTCGGCGATCTCGCCGGCCAGCTCCATCATCTGCATCCCCGTGGCCCCGATGTAGATCGGCACGTCCTTCGGCCGGCGCGCCTGGTACACGTAGTCGAGTTCGACACCATCGAGGTGCACGTACTCCCCGTCGAACGTGACGGTCTCGTTGTGCAGCAAGGCGCGCACAGCAGTGACCACCTCACGCATGACGCGTAGCGGGCGGTCGCGTTGGATGCCGACCTTGGTCGCCAACGGATCCCACCACGCCCCGATGCCGAGCAACACTCGCCCAGGGGCGAGGTCGTCGAGCGTCGAGAACGTCGAGGCCAGCCGCGCCGGGTTGCGCGTCCAGCAGTCGACGACGCCGGACCCGATCTTGATCCGCTCGGTCACGGCGGCAAACGCAGCCATTGGCACCACGGCGTCGCGGACGAGGCGGCTGTCGGCCTGCCAGACGGCGTCGAAGCCCTTGGCCTCGGCGTACTTGGCGAACTCCATGCCATCGCGGATCGCGTGGGCGTCTTGGAGGTACAGGGCCACGGGGGTGCTCATCAAGCGTCCTTCATAGTCGGGCGAACAGGCGCTGGGCCTGCTCGGCTGCCTTGGCGCGAACCTCATCCAGATCGACCCGGGTCGGCCGGCCGTCGCGCAACAAGACCTCTCCGTCGCCGCGTGTCACCTCGAGCGCTCGCACGCCGGGGCTGAACGCCGTGTGCCAGGCGCTGTCGGCGTGGTCGTAGTTGAACACGACGCGGTCGTCGGCGCATTCGGGGATGAACCGATAGCCCTCTGCGAGCCAGTCCCAGACCGTCTGCGGATCAGCACCCACGTCGTG
>DATBKA010000139.1:0-5892 GCA_036556105.1 Ilumatobacteraceae bacterium
CTCTACGCGGTCGGCTACATGCACGGCGACCCGCGATTCTCGGAGTTCTTCCTGTACCTC
The DNA here is from genome assembly GCA_036556105.1 of Ilumatobacteraceae bacterium. Lineage (GTDB taxonomy): Bacteria > Actinomycetota > Acidimicrobiia > Acidimicrobiales > Ilumatobacteraceae > JAENVT01. The sequence goes on from DATBKA010000139.1 coordinate 61, forward strand.
AACCTGTTCGCGCTGAGCATGTTGTTGCTGGTGCTCGGCGAGAACATGCTCGTCACCTTCCTCGGCTGGGAAGGGGTCGGCACCTGCAGCTACCTGTTGATCTCGTTCTGGCACGAGCGCGAGAGCGCGGCCACCGCGGGGAAGAAGGCGTTCGTCACCAACCGCGTCGGTGACTGGGGCTTCATGCTGGCGATGTTCTTCGCCTTCCAGGCCACCGGCTCGCTGAGCTTCAGCGTGGTCAACGGGGCGGCGGGCACGATGGCCCAAACCACCGCCACGGCGATCGCGCTGTTCGCGTTCCTCGGTGCGTGTGGCAAGAGCGCGCAGCTCCCGTTGTATCTGTGGCTGCCCGACGCCATGGAGGGCCCGACGCCGGTGTCGGCGTTGATCCACGCGGCCACGATGGTGACCGCCGGCGTGTACCTGATGTGCCGGATGAGTCCGATCCTCGAGGCGGCATCGGCGTACGCACCGACGTTGATCGCGATCATCGGTGTGGCGACGGCGTTGTTCGCGGCCACGATCGCCGTTGCTCAGAACGACATCAAACGAGTGCTGGCCTATTCCACGATCAGTCAACTCGGGTACATGTTCCTCGCCGTCGGTTCAGGGGCCTACACCGCGGCGATCTTCCACATGGTCACCCACGCGTTCTTCAAAGCGCTGCTGTTCCTCGGCTCGGGGTCCGTGATCCACGGCATCCACAATGAACAGGACATGCGCTACATGGGCGCGCTGCGCAAGGCGATGCCGATCACGGCGGCCACGTTCATCGTCGGGTGGTTGGCGATCGCCGGCGTCCCGCCGTTCGCCGGCTTCTGGAGCAAGGACGACATCCTCCTCGCCGCCTACGACAAGAACAAGGTGCTGTGGATCCTCGGTCTCGTGACCGCCTTGCTCACCGCGTACTACATGACCCGGCAAGTGATCATGGTGTTCTACGGCAAGGCGCGCTGGAACGATCGCCACGCCGAGAACGGTGCGCACGGCGACATCCACCCGCACGAGAGTCCGCCGGTCATGCTGCTCCCGTTGGTCGCCCTCGCTGGCCTGTCGATCGTCGGCGGCGTGATCAACCTCCCGTTCTCGCACTCCACCGAAAAGCTCACCTCCTGGCTGGAGCCGGTGCTCGGGGCACACGAGTCCGACACCGGCAAGGTGCCGCTGGCGGTGATCGCCACGGCGGTCGCTCTCGTCGGCCTCGTTGCCTCGTACTTCGTGTACATGCAGCGACGCATCGAGCCGATCGAGCCGGAGGTGCTCGAACAGGGCTGGTACTACGACTCGACCGTCAGCAAGTTCATGGGTGGCCCAGGACGCGAGTCGTTCGAAGCAGTGGCCTGGTACGACGCGACGATCGTCGACGGGGCCGTCAACGGGGCCGGCCGACTCGTCCGCGGCACGGCGCAACGAGTCCGCACCGTGCAGAGCGGCAACCTGCGCAACTACGCGGCGGCGATCGGGATCGGTGTGATGCTGCTGCTGGTCTGGTTCGTGGTGGTGCGGGGGAACCTGTGATCTCGTTTCCGATCCTGACGATGCTCGTGGTCGTCCCGGCTGCCGGGTCACTGCTGACGGTGTTGATCAGCAATCGCCGTGAGGATCTCGTCAAGCTCGTCGCCTTGCTGTCCAGCGTGTTGACGGCCGGTCTCAGCATCTGGATGCTGGTCGCCTTCGAGACCTCCGACGCCGGCTTCCAATTCGTCAGTCTCCACTCGTGGATCAAGCCGTGGGGGATCTCCTGGCACCTCGGGGTCGACGGCATCTCGCTGTTCCTGATCGTCCTCACCGGTGTCGCTTTTGCGGCCGTGGTCGCCGGCACCGATCCGCATCACGACACGAAGCGCTACCTGACGTGGATGCTGCTGCTCGAAGCGGGCTTGATGGGCAGCTTCATGAGCCTCGATCTGTTCCTGTTCTTCGTCTTCTTCGAGATCGTGCTCGTGCCGATGTACTTCCTCATCGCCGGGTGGGGCTACGAGGGCCGGGTCTACGCGGCGACGAAGTTCTTCCTGTTCACGATGGTCGGGTCGGCGTTCATGCTCGTCGGCGTCATCGCCACGGCGTTCCTCGCCAAGGGGAACGGCAAACTGACCTTCGATCTGATCACGCTGTCGGAGGCGAACTTCGCAGCGACGACGGGGCGATGGCTGTTCTTCGCGTTCGCCGTGGCGTTCGCGGTCAAGGTCCCGCTGTTCCCACTGCACACGTGGTTGCCCGACGCCCACACCCAGGCACCAACTGGCGGGTCGGTCATCCTCGCCGGGCTGATGTTGAAGCTCGGCACCTATGGACTGCTGCGCTTCGGCGTCTTCCTGTTCCCCGAGGCGGCGTACTGGAGCCGCAGCCTCTGGTTCACGCTGGGCGTGATCGGCGTGATCTATGGCGCCATCGTGGCGACGATGCAGAAGGATCTCAAACGTCTCGTCGCCTACTCGTCGGTTGCCCACCTCGGCTTCATCGTGCTCGGCATCTTCGCCATGACCAGTCAGTCGGTCACCGGTGGCGTTCTCCAGAACATCAACCATGGCGTGTCGACCGGCGCGCTGTTCTTCCTCGTCGGCATGATCTACGAGCGCCGGCACACGCGGGAGATCTCCGAGCTGAAGGGGTTGCAGAAGGTCGCCCCGATCTTTGCCGGAGTGTTCATGGTCGTGATGCTGTCGTCGGTCGGTGTTCCTGGTTTGAACGGGTTCGTCGGCGAGTACCTCGTGCTGATCGGGTCGTTCCTCACGGCACGGTGGTGGGCCGTACTCGCCGCGACCGGCGTGATCCTCGCTGCCCTCTATCTGCTGTGGGCGTACCAACGTGTCTTCCACGGCGAGCCCGACGACGCCAACCGGTCGTTCCCCGAGTTGAAGCCGCGTGAGGCGGCGCTGATGCTGCCGATCGTCGGGATCATCGTGTTCATGGGTGTCTACCCGAAGCCGATGCTCGATCGCATCGAGCCCAGCGTGAAGAATCTGATCGCCCACGTCAGCGAACGCACCGGGTACGTCGAGCCGCAGCCGGTCGGAGTCGCGCCATGACCGTCGTCCTTGCCGCCGACGGCGTGCTCAACGGTCCGCCGGTCAACTGGTATGCGTTGACGCCGCTGCTGATCTTCCTCGGCGCGGCGATGGTGTTGCTGGTCGTCGGCGCGTTGGCGCCGCGTTGGCCCCGGCACCTGTACGCACTGTTCACCGCTGTCGCCGGGTTGGCGACGATGGTCGTCTGCTTCTTCCTGTGGCACGACGTCGGTGCCCACGGAGTCACCACTCTTGTCGGTGGCGCGCTGCGCTTCGACGACTTCTCGTTGTTCGTCACGATCACCATTGCGGCTGCGCTCACCTTGGTGTCCATGGTCACCGACGACTACTTGCGCCGTGAGGGCCTCGACGGGCCCGAGGTCTACGCGTTGTACTTCCTGGCGGCGATCGGCGGGGTGGTCATGGGCTCCGCCAACGACTTGGTCATCGTGTTCCTCGGACTGGAGATCCTCTCGATCGCGATGTACGTGATGGCGGCCAGCCACCTCCGCAGAATCGAGAGCCAGGAGAGCGGCATCAAGTACTTCGTGCTCGGCGGGTTCTCCTCGGCGTTCTTCCTCTACGGAATTGCCATGGTCTACGGCGCTGCCGGCAGCACGAACTTCAACCGGATCGTCGACTCGTTCAACAGCACGGTTCCGGCCGAACGTCACGACGCATTCATCCTCGCCGGCGTGGCATTCCTGCTCGTCGGGTTGGGCTTCAAGGTCGCCGCGGTTCCGTTCCACTTCTGGACACCCGACGTGTACCAAGGAGCGCCGACACCGGTTACCTCGTTCATGGCCTCGGTGGGCAAGGTCGCCGCGTTCGCGGCGATGTTGCGCGTCCTGATCTTCGCCTTGCCGCATTGGCACGACGACTACCGGCCGATCGTGTGGGCGCTCGCCGTGCTGACGATGGTGGTCGGCTCGGTGATGGCTGTCGTGCAGACCGACGTGAAACGGATGCTGGCGTTCTCCTCGGTCAGCCACGCCGGCTTCATCCTCATCGGCGTCGAAGCCGCGGCGCATCGTGCCGGCGAACCGGGCGCCAGCAACGGCATGCCGTCGGCGTTGCTGTACCTGCTGCTGTACTCGGTGTTGGTGATCGGCACGTTCGGCATCGTCGCGGTCGTGTCCCGCACCGGCGACAACGCCACCGATCTCAGCGCGTTCCGGGGGCTGAGCAAGTCGCACCCGCTGTTGGCCGTGGCGATGACCGTGCTGCTGCTCGCTCAGGCTGGCGTGCCGCTGACATCTGGGTTCGTCGCCAAGTTCGGCGTGATCCAGGCTGCCGTGGAGGAGCACAGCTACGCGATCGCGATCATCGCCATGGTCGCCTCGGTGATCGCCGCCTTCGTCTATTTGCGGATCATGGTCTCGATGTGGGTCACCGATCCCGAGCCGGGCGACGAGTCTGTCGAGGCGATCCGAGTGCCGCTCTGGACCACCGTCGCCCTGACCGTGTCGGTCGGCTTCACGCTGGCGATCGGCTTCTTCCCCGCCTGGCTCGTCGACGCCGCCAAGGCCGCCACCACCGTCCGCCCGACCCGCCCCTGACCCACCCGCCACCCGTCGCGGCCCCACCCGCCACCCGTCCCGCCCCGGCATGGGCGCCGCCCGCCCAACCGTGACCCGTCGCTAGGCCCGACGGCCGGCATGGGCGCGAAATCTGCCGCCGGTGGGATGTTGCCGCGCCCATTCAGCCCTGATGGGCGCGTCCAGTGCCACCATTGGCGTAGTTCCGCGCCCATGTGGGCTACGCGGCGCGCTGCAATCTCCGCAAGATCGTCGCGACATCGGCGATCGCGCCGTGCAGGCCGGAGCTGACATCGATGTCGGTGATCCGTGTCGTCGTCCAACCCACTGCAGTCAACTTGCGGTCCCGGTGTTTGTCGGCGTGCGACTCCCTGGATCCGGAGTGCCACGTCGGATGATCCACCTCGACAGCAAGTTTGAGGTTTGGCCAGGCAAAGTCGATCACGATGAGTCGGTTGTCTGGCAGCAGGACGCGATACTGGGTCTCGGGCTCGGGCAGGAGTTGGCGTGAGATCTCGGCAAGCACCCGTACCTCGAGATCGGACTGGAGCGCTGATCGCCATTCCGGGCGGGATCGGATCACCGCAAGCATCGTTGCCGACCCGGGGCGGCGCGGGTGATAGAGGCGCTGCAACGTGTCGGCGACCGTGCCGAACGTGACCCGACCATCGTTGAGCAACTGTTCCAGCACCGACGTTGTGGCTTCATGACCGATCAGGTCGGCGCTGTCGAACAGCGTGCGTGGTGGGCTGGTCAATCGAATCCCATCAGGTCGCTCGACCACATCGACCGGGTCGACTCGTCGACACCGATGGACCACCACGCCGTCGATCTCCGGCGAATGGCCGTGAGGTACCAGAACATGGATCTGTCGGTCTGACATCCGCCGCATTGCCCACAACTGGCCGGCTGTCGTGAAGCCCAGCATCGCCGCGGGGTTGCGCGCGCAGATCGCGGCCAACGTCTGCTCACGATTGTGCGGCCACTGGGCACTTCGATACACGCCGGGGAGGATGCTGATCAGAGCCTGCGCCTCCACCATGTTTGCCAGCGATCTCGGCGGACAGCCGAGCATGTGCAACTGCGTCGCCGACACGACGCCGAGATGACCGCTGAGGTACTCGTCCACGGCGCGCTTCCATTGTGAACTCATCTCGCCTCCAATCACGTTCGTGCGTGGTTGGGGGAAGTCGCCAGACAGAGGTTACGAGTGAGACGCCCAGTTCCCCTCGATGGGCGCGAGACGTGCCATTGGCGGCGTAAAACCGCGCCCATGCAACTGGCTC
>DATBKA010000140.1:0-2536 GCA_036556105.1 Ilumatobacteraceae bacterium
ATCTGGATAGCTCCTTGGCAAGACGGTCCAGCGCCCGCGTGGCGAGGGACTTGACGGTTCCGGGCCGGCAGCCGAGAGCGTCGGCGATCTCGGCCTCCGACAGATCGGAGTAGTAGCGCAGCACGATCAGAGCGCGTTGGCGGAACGGGAGGTGGGCGATCGCGTCCGCAAGCTCGCCGGCGGCGAGATCGACGCTGCTCGGCGAGACCAACAACGGCAACTTCGACAAATGCGTGCGCGATTGCCGCTGCCAGTTGCGGCAGGAGTTGACGATCGCCGTGCGCAGATACGCATCAGGCCGCTGCGCCGAGCCCCACGTGCGGTACATCTTCGACATCACGTCCTGGGCGATGTCTTCACCGGCCGACGTGTTCTGGGTGAGCAGGCATGCCAGGCGAAACGCCCACGGCCAGGCATCGGTGAAGAACTGCTCGAACGAGACCGGCTGCACAGCCGGAGTCGAGACCAGAGGGTGGCTCACACTCACATCGACACGTGAGGACGCTAATCGGTTGCAGGAAGTTTGGCGCCGGAAGCCTCCCACAACTCGGAGCGATGCAGGCGACGCGCTGAGACGTCGGTGAAGTGAGCTCTGATCGCCAGCTCGATCTCCTGGAGACGATCCGGCGACAGCACCAGGCGTCGCTGGTGACCGCGGGGATCCGTCCCTCCGTGCCAGGCGAACAGTGCCTTGCCCTGCGCGGTGAGAATGCGCGCGACTTCACTCATCCCGGCAGCGAGGTCGGGCCACATCGGGATGTTGTTGACGGACAGCACCAGGTCGGCGTGGTGGTTCGGGAACGGAATCGCCGCCGCGGCGCCGACGTGGAGATCGGCGTGTGGATTGCGTCGCCTCGCTCGGGCGACCATCAGCTCGCTCGGGTCGACGCCGCACACGTCCAAACCCGGCGAACGGCGCCGGAGGGCGGTGATCATCTGACCCGGCCCGAAGCCGACTTCGAGCAAGCGGTCAACTCCCTCGAGATCGATTGCCTCGAGCAGCTCGCGGTGCTGGGCGTCGGGAACCGACATGTACCAGCCGGCGAGCCGTCCTTTGACTCCACGGGGGAGGACGAACGGATTGGTGGTGGTGACCACATGGCCGGCGTGCTGCAAGGTTGCGGTGGATGTCTTCGGCTGCATTCTGTTGCTCCTTACTGACCGACGGTCAGTCAGTACAGTTATAACTGACCGACGGTCAGTCAGCAAGCTAGAATTGCGTGCGTGCCGACCAGACCTCCGCGCCGCCAACCCGCTTCGGTCCGTCGGGAGCAGATCCTCGACGCTGCCCAGGCCGTGATGCTGCGGCGTGGCCTGCAGCAGGCGACGGTGGCGGAGATCGCAGCCGCGGCCGCACTCGGCAAGGGAACCGTCTACCTGCAGTTCGATTCGAAGGACGACGTCGTCGACGCGTTGCGCCAGCGTTACGTCGAAGGCATCGAACAGGCTGCGCGCGCCGCAGTACGTCGAGCAACCTCGCCGCCGGATCAGCTGCGCGCCTTCGTGCGCAGCTTCGTGATCGCCTCGACCAGCGACCCCGAGTTGCATCACCTCTTGTTCCACGAGGCGGGTGTCGACGAGGCGAAGGCGTTCGCCCCGTTGCGCGTTGCCTTCATCGAGGTCGTCAAAGGCGGTGGCTTTCCCGCCACCAACATCGACCTGGTCATCGACTTCACCCTTGGCGGCATTCATGCCGCGGCGATCACCGTGGCCCATCTCCCTGCCAATCGACGAGCGCGCGCCGTGTCAGCGATCGCCGACCTCGTGTCGCGCGCCCTCGGCGCCGAACGCTGAGAGATCATCGAAGGATCGCTGACATGATGGCGGGATGACGACACCGACCTTCGGCTCGGGCGAGAAGCTGACGTTGCTCACGTCGCTGCAGCGCCACCGCGACGTGATGGTGTGGAAGCTCGACGGGCTCGACGAGGCTGCCGCGCGGCGCAAGGTCGTTCCGTCGGGCACGTCGCTGCTCGGGCTCGTCAAGCACCTCGCCGCGGTGGAGTACAACTGGTTCTGCGAGACGTTCGGACGCGAGACCGAGCCTTTGCCGGAGGACTCCGAAGCCGACTTCCGGATCGAGGACGACGAGACGGTGGCTGGCATCGTCGCCTTCTACCGGCGGTCGTGGGCTGCGGCCGACGAGACGATCTCTGCGCTCGACCTCGACGATGTCGGCACGGCTTGGTTCGGCGATGCCGTCACGCTGCGCTGGGTCCTGGTGCACATGGTCGAGGAGACGGCGCGCCACGCGGGTCACGCCGACATCATCCGCGAGCTGATCGATGGAGCGACCGGCTACCGCCAGGACGGGTGACAGCTCAGGCGGCAGCCGGGTGCCGCGCGATGATGCCGAACATTGCCCCCTGCGGATCCTTGACCAACGCGAACCGCCCGGGTGGAACATCCGTCGGCTGCATCGTCACTTCTCCGCCGAGTTCGCCGACACGTTCGGCCGCTGCATCGCAATCGTCGACGGCGAAGTACACCAGCCAGTGGTTGGGCATGACCGCCGGCGCGCTGGCGTCCATCGGCA
>DATBKA010000141.1:0-2292 GCA_036556105.1 Ilumatobacteraceae bacterium
CTATGGCACCAACGCGGTGCCGAAGGGCAACACCTCGCCGATCAGCGTGCATCCGTTCCGCCCGCGAGCCCGCGTGCTTCCGGGGCCGTCGGGAGGAACGCTCGATCGAGTCCGCGCCCTCACCGACTCGTCGACCGCCCGCCAGCAAGGCGAGACGATTGACGTCGAACCGAACGAGGCTGCAGACCGGATCGTCCAGGCCCTACAGCGCTGGGGCTACCTCGATCCCTTCGACTAGCGCCTCATCGGCACGCTCCTCGTCGGCGGCTGCGAGGGCGACCGGCGTGGTCGCACGGCGGGGCAGGAAGCGCAAGGCGACCAGCGCCCCCACGAACACGACGGCGGCAGACACCCAAGAGCCGGCGCGAAAGCCGTCGATGAACGCGGTGTCGACGGCGTGCTTCACGGCTGCGCCAGCGTCGGGCCCGGCCTGTTCGCCGGCACGCCGGGCGACCTCGAGACCGGCACCGACCGAGTCGCGGGCGATGGCCTGCGCGTCCGTCGGCACCGGCGAGCCGGCGAGCAGCTCGCCGAGGCGGCTGGAGTAGACCGATGCGAACAGGCTGCCGACGATGGCGACGCCGAGCGTTCCACCGAGCTCGCGGGCCGTGTCGTTGACCGCCGAGCCGACGCCGGCCTTGGCGGGAGGCAGCGAGCCCATGATCGCTTCCGTCGCCGGAGCAGTCACGAGTCCGAGGCCACCGCCCATGAACAGCATCTGGCCGACGATCAACCAGTACGAGGTGCCGGCGGTGTTGAACGTCGTCCACGCGAAGCCGAGCGCCATCGAGAACGATCCGGCGGCGACCACCGCCTTCGTGCCGAATCGGTCGGCGAGCTTGGCGCTGGACGGCGAGGCGATCGCGGTGAAGACGGCGAACGGGACGGTGCGCACGCCGGCTTCGAGCGCTCCATAGCCACGCACGAACTGGAAGTACTGGGTGACCATGAAGATGAACCCGAACAAGGCGAAGAACGCGAACGTCACGGACAGGCTGCCGGCCGTGAAGCGCATGTTCTTGAAGACGCTGACGTCCAGCATCGGATGGTCGATGTGCTGCTCCCAGCGGATGAACACCGCGAGGAGGCCGGCCGCCACCGCGAAGGCGGCGCCACTTGTCATCGACAGCCAGCCGTGCTTCGGGCCCTCGATGACCGCCCACACGAGCACGGTCACGCCGGCGATCGAGAGGACGATTCCGAGCGGGTCGAAGCGACGGATCGTGAGGTCGCGAGAGGTCGGCACGACTCGCCAGATGGCGATCATCGCTATCGCGATCACTGGGACGTTGACCAGGAACACCGAGCCCCAGAAGTAGTGCTCGAGCAGAAAGCCTCCGGTGACCGGACCCAAGGCGACGGCGAGGCCGCTCGTGCCGGCCCAGATGGCGATGGCGATCGCCCGCCGGCGCGGGTCGGTGAACACGTTGACGAGCACCGCCAGCGTCGCCGGGAAGATCAACGCTGCGCCGATGCCCATGGCCGCCCGCCAGCCGATCAGCTCGCCGGGTGACGACGAGGCGGCGGCCATGGTCGAGGTCGCCGCGAAGGCTCCCATGCCGACCATCAGCGTGCCCTTGCGGCCGAATCGGTCGCCGAGGCTGCCTGCAGCCATCAGCAACCCGGCGAACACGAGCACGTAGGCGTCGACGATCCACTGCAGCTGGCTCGTCGAGGCACCGAGCTCGCGGACGAAGGTCGGCAGGGCGACGTTCACGACGGTCCCGTCGACGACGATGATGAACACCGACGCGCAGAGGACGGCGAGGATCAGCCACGGTGAACGGCCGCCTGGCGCCGCCGTCCGGGCGCCCCCTGTGGTGTGAATCGTGTCGGTACTCATGATTGGGCCCTTCTGTGGCAGGAGTGGTAGAACGTTGTGATAGCATTGTTATCACAACGTTCTAGAGGACTCCACATGACATCCGCCACATCGCCTTCCAGGTATTCTGCGCCCATGGCCGAGCTCGACCCCGTCGGTGCGACGCTGCTCAAGGCGGCCGGTGACCTGCTCCGTAGCGAAGGCCCGGCCGCGCTGACGGTTCGCGGCATCGCCGGCCGTGCCGGGTGCAGCACGATGAACGTGTACTCCCGGTTCGGCGGCAAGGACGGCGTGCTCGACGAGCTGTACACCGACGGCTCCCGCCGCCTCGGCGAGGCGATGGACGCCGCTCAGGACACCGACGACGCGGGCGGAGACCTGCACCGCTGCAGCGAGCTGTACCGGCGCTTCGCCCGCGAGCACCCGACGTACTACTCGCTGATGTTCGACCGCGTCGTGCCCGAGTTCGA
>DATBKA010000142.1:0-2828 GCA_036556105.1 Ilumatobacteraceae bacterium
CGACCTGTCCGGTGGCGGCGAGTGCAGCCGGGTCGGGATGCGTGTACCGCCCTTCGCCGTGAGCGATCGGGCAATCGAGGTGAGCGAGACCACTCGTCCAGATGCACTGACTGGCGGGCGCCTCGAGCCTGACCCATTCGCATTGGAAGTGGCCGCTGGCGTTGTGCCCGAGCGCGCCCGGCAACAGCCCGAGGCGGGTCAGCACTTGGAAGCCGTTGCAGATCCCGATCACTGGCTTGCGGGCGGCGACGAACGACTGCAGCACGTCGCCGACCCTGTGCTCGAGTTGCAGCGCGAACATGCGGCCGGCGCCGAGGGCGTCGGCGTAGCTGAACCCGCCGGCGACGACGAGCATCTGCCCGCCGTCGAGCAGCGACGGTTGCTCGATCAAGTCGGCCAGCAGCACGATTCGTGGCTCGGCGCCGGCGAGGTCGAGGGCGAACGACACGTCGTGGTCGCGGTTCGTGCCTGCTGCGGCCAGCACCAAGGCGCGCGGCCGGCTCATCGGGGCCCGCCGAACGCGACGACCAGCTCGTCGAGGCTCAACGTCGCGCCGGGGATCGCGAACCGAGGCTCGTCGACGACGGTGCCCAACACGGCGACCGGCTCGCCCAGAAGCTCGCTGAGCCACGACACGTCGGAGGCGGCGACCTCGCAGATGAAGCGTCCGCTCGACTCGCTGAACAGCGCCGACACCGGATCCGGCGCGGGCAGGGTGTCGATCGACAGCCCGAGGCGGCCACCGATCGCCATCTCGGCCAGTGCCACCGCCAGGCCACCCTCGCTGATGTCGTGGCACGCGGCGATCCGCCCCGTCCTCAGTGCCGCGTGCAGCCGGCGGTACCGGCTCGGCGCGTCGGGGTCGGGGGAGGGGACCGGGGTGTCGGCGGCGGACGTGGAGGGAGAGACCTTGTTGAAGTGGCTCCCGCCGAACTCACACTTCGTGGCACCGACCTGGACGACCACGTTGCCGGGCTGCTTGAGGTCGGGCGTGACGACCGCATTGACATCGGGAACGTGAGCGACGGCGGTGATGACCAGGGTCGGCGGCACGGCGTGTCGCGCCCCGTCCGCTCCGAGGTACTCGTTGTTCAACGAATCCTTGCCGCTGACGAACGGAGCACCGTGGGCGACGCTGGCGTCGCAGCAGCCGCGAACGGCAGCGACCAGTTCGCCGAGCGTCGACGGTCGCCGCGGATCGCCCCAGGAGAAGTTGTCGAGCAGTGCTACGGCGTCGGGGTCGGCGCCGACGGCGACGACGTTGCGGATGGCCTCGTCGACCACCGCATGGGCCATCCGTTCCGGGTCGAGCTCACCGAACCACGGGTTGACGCCGATGCCGATCGCCAGACCGTGGGTGTCGGCCGGATCGGCCAGCACGACGCCGTCGGCGTGACCGTCGCCCTGCGCACCGATCAGCGGCCGGACCACGGTGCTGCCCAGGATCTCGTGGTCGTAGCGATGGATGACCGAGGCTTTCGAGGCCAAGTTCGGGTGTCGCAGCAGTGCCAGCAGGGTGGCGGCGACATCGGCGCACACCGGCGGTTGCGCCGCGCTGCGATTCGGCGCCGGCAAGGTGGCCACCATCTCCCGCTGCGGCCGGCCGTCGTGGAGGAACTCGGTGTCGAGATCGAGAACCGTGGTGTCGCCGTGGCGGACGTGGAGCACATCGTCGCCCGTGAAGATGCCGAGCGACGTTGCCTCCACGCCGTGGCGCCGGCACAGCTCGCGCAGGCGCGACCAGGCCTCCGGGGCGACGGCCAGCACCATGCGCTCCTGGGCCTCGCTGAGCCAGATCTCCCACGGTCGCAAACCTGGGTACTTCAGCGGGGCCAGCACCAGATCCACATTGGCCCCGACCCCTTCGGCCATCTCGCCGATCGCCGACGAGAACCCGCCTGCGCCGCAGTCGGTGATCGCCGTGAACAGTCCCGACGCTTCGCGGAGCACGTCGATCACGAGCTTCTCGGTGATCGGGTCGCCGATCTGCACGCTGGCCCCGGCGACATCACCGGTGGTGGCGTCCATCGTCGCGCTCGAGAACGTGGCGCCGCGCAGACCGTCGCGTCCGGTGCGGCCGCCGATCACGACCACCAAGTCGCCTGCGTGGGGACCGGTGAGGGGAGGGGCTTCGGTCGCGACCCCGATGCAGCCACAGTACACGAGCGGGTTGGCGATGTAGCCGGAATCGAACAGCACCGCACCCGCCACTGTCGGCAGGCCGAGCTTGTTGCCGTAGTCGGCCACACCGGCGATGACGCCCGCCTCGATCAGCCGCGGATGCAGCACGCCATCGGGAAGTTGCGACGCGGGGAGGTCGGTCGGACCGAAGCAGAGCACGTCGGTCGTTGCGATCGGTCGGTGGGCGGCGCCCATCACGTCACGGATGACGCCACCGACTCCCGTGTTGGCGCCGCCGAAGGGCTCGATCGCCGACGGGTGGTTGTGGGTCTCGGCCTTGACGGCGATCGTGGTACCGGCGGCGAACGAGACGATGCCCGCATTGCCGACGAACGAGCTGCGTACGAACCGTGCGTCGATCGCGTCGGTGGCGGCGCGGAGCTGGTGCAGCAGTGGTGCGATCGACTGACCGTCGTCGGTGGTGATGCGGGCCCGGAAGGTCTTGTGGGCGCAGTGCTCGCTCCACGTCTGGGCGAGCGTCTCCAGCTCGACATCGGTCGGCGGGCGACCGACGGCGCGGAAGTGTTGGACGATCGCGTGCAGTTCGGCAAGGTCGAGCGATAGGCCCCGTTCGCGATTCAGCGCTTCGAGTGCAGCATCGTCGAGGCCGTCGATCTCGACCAGTTCGACCGCCGATTCGGCGCTCG
>DATBKA010000143.1:0-3591 GCA_036556105.1 Ilumatobacteraceae bacterium
CGGCGACTGCTGCCACTTCGGGTTGCGAGAGCGGGAGCGAATCCGTTCCGTGCGCGCCGCGGACATGGCCACGAGTGTACGGGTGGCTATTCGGCGGTGACGCCGACGATGCCGACCAACGCGTCGACGATGCGCGGCTCGAACTGCGATCCGCGGCCTCCGATCATGTGCCGCATCGCTGCGGTCGGCGTCCACGCCCCCTTGTAGTTGTGTGCGGTCACCAGCGCGTCGTACACATCGGCGACGGCAACGATCCGCCCGCTCAACGGGATCGACTCGTCGGACAGGCCCTTCGGGTAGCCGCGTCCATCCCAACGCTCGTGGTGCGACAGGGCAACCTCGGCAGCGAGCTGGATGAGCGTCGACTTGCTGCCGGCGAAGACGGCCGCGCCGATGGTCGTGTGCGTCTTCATCGTGTCGAACTCGTCGTCGCTCAACGCTCCTGGCTTCTGCAGGATCGCATCAGGAACGCCAACCTTGCCGATGTCGTGCAGCCGTGCCGCCAGGCGCAGTTCAGACGCCCATGTCGGGCTCTCTCCAAGGGTGATCGCCAGCTGGTAGGCCAACTCGCCGACCCGTGACGAGTGCTCGCCCGAGTCGGGGTCGCGGACTTCGGCGATCCGCGCCAAGCGTTCGAACGCCTCGTAGTGGTGCTCCTCGAGATCCTGCGTGCGGGCCAGCACCAGCTGTTCCAGTTCCGTCGTGCGCACCCGCAGCAACTCGGCCTGGTCGCGGGCGACCAGGGTGTCGTGCGAGACCTGCAGGGTCTTGATGCGCAGGTCGGTGTCGCGGTTGAAGATCTTCTCGGTGATGCGGGCGCATTCCTCGCGGTGGTGCAGGGCCTCCTCGAACCGGCCGAGACCCTTGAACACGTCGGCCAGCAAGCCGCGGCCGACCAGTTCGGTGTCGGCGATCTCGTTCTTCTCGGCGACACCGATGGCGGTCTCCAGCGAGGAGATCGCACTTGCCGAGTCGCCGCGCGCCATGCTGACGCGACCTCGGGCGACCTGCACGGCGACCAGGACCGCCGGCGAGGTGCGCGTCATCTGCAGCGTCATCCGCGCCAGCCACTCGTCGGCCTCGTCGAGGCACACCTCGGCCTGGGCCAGCATCTGCAGCGCGGCGTAGGCCTCGGCCAGGTTGGCGAGGATCTCGGCGACGTGCTCGGGCAGGTGGTCGCGAGCGATCTCCAGGGCGGCCTCGCCGAGGCTGACGGCGAGCAGGTTCTCGTTGCGTTCGGCGCGGACCTTGGCCATGTTGGCGAGGGTGATCGCGTCGAAGCCACGGCGGTCGCTCTTGCGGTTCGCCTCCAGCGCGGCCTCGTAGGTGACGATCGCCCGATCCGTGTCGCGCAGGCTGTGGTACACGGCGGCCACGGTGTTGAGCAGGTTGCCGAGGTCCTCGAGGTCGGGGATCGTGCGATGCATCTCCACGGCCTGCAGCAGCACGTCGAGCGCCTCCGAGAAGTTGCCGACGTCTTGGTAGACGATGCCGACGAGCGTCAGCGCCCACACCTCGACGACAGGGTTGCCGCACCGGCGGGCGAGATCGCGAGCTTCGAGGGCGAGACCGAACGATTCGTCGATCCCGCCGAGTCGATAGGTGACGCTGGCCAGGCGGTACAGCGCTTCGGCCTCGCCGGACTGGTCGTCGTTCGACCGGGCGAGGACGCGGGCCTGCTGCACGAGAGCGCGAGCGGCGAAGAGATCCTCACGCTCCGTGGCCCGCGCCTCGTCGAGAAGATCGCGGACGGATTTCTGTCCGCCCGTTCCTTCCCTCAGAGATGTTGCGGGCATCGCCAACGATCGACCAACCCTTCGGTCCTCCCTGGACCACCGACACGGACACACGCCACCTTGGCGCTACTGCTCGTATCGGCAGAATGTGAACAAAGCTTGACTGATGCGTACGGTGGGCTTTGACCACTCATAGTGTAGGTACGAGCACAACATTTCTCCCCGTATCGTTGGCCGGATGCGGGGCCAACGACGGTGACCAGCACCCGGCGCCACGTCGACAGCTCCGCTGTGTCGGCCTTCCTGCCCGTGCTCGCCTTGCTGCCGATCTGGCTTCTAGCACTCTTCGTACTGTGGTTACCACTACACGTGGTCTGGAATGTCAGCTTCTTGACGGTGGTAATCGGTTACCTGGCGACAGGCTTGCTGTTGTTCCTCCGCCCGGTCCAAGCGCTGATCCTCGCTCCCCTGCTTGGCGCCCGCCGGCCGAGCCGCAGCGAGCGCGCCACGCTCGACATCGCCTGGCGCTCGGTCCTCCAGGCCAACCGCCTTCCGGCACGGCGGTTCGTGATCGCCGTCCTGCCGGTGGAGGAGCTCAACGCCTTCGCCTGCGGTGGGCACCTCGTCGTCGTCACGTCGTACGCCATCGGCACGTTGCCTCGCGACGAGCTCAGCGGAGTGCTCGCCCACGAGCTCAGCCACCACCTCGGATCGCACACCGTCGCCCTGACGATCGGCCACTGGTTGAGCCTGCCGATCTTCGCCTTGGCCAGGATCGGGTTCTTCCTCCAGAACGTCTCCACGGCGGCGACACGGGCCTTCGCCCGCGGCTCCTCGTCGCTGACCGCCATCGGCCAGGTCGTCAGCGCGCTGCTCAACGCGGCGTCGTGGGTGTTCCTCAGCGGGCTCCTGCTCAGCAACGCGATCGCCAACATCGTTGGTCGCAATGCCGAGCTGCAAGCAGACCGCCGTGCCGTGGCGATGGGGTTCGGGCGGCCACTCGCCAGCGCGCTGCGCCGCGTGATCAACGAGGGACGCGGCGAGCGCCCGACCTCGTGGCGAGAGCGGCTGGCGGCAACGCACCCACCGGCACGCACCCGCGTCGTCCTCATCGAGGCCCTGCTGCGCTCGCGACGCGCCCGCTAGCTTCCCGGGTGTGACGGCCGCGCTGGAGACGCACGAGCTCACTCGCCGTTTCGGCGACACCGTTGCCGTCGACGGGATCGACCTCCAGGTTGCCGCCGGCGAGATCTATGGCTTCCTCGGCCCCAACGGAGCCGGCAAGAGCACGATGCTGCGCATGTTGACGACGCTGCTCAAGCCGTCATCGGGGTCGGCCTCCGTCGCCGGGTTCGACATCGACCGCCAACCGGAACCGATCAGGTTGCGGATCGGCGTCGCCCTGCAAGAAGCGGCGCTCGACCCGAAGCAGACCGGCCGCGAACTACTCGATCTGCAAGGCCGGCTGTACGGGCTGGCGCCCGCCGAGCGACGAGGGCGGCTCAGCGAGCTCGTCGACCTGATCGACATCGGCGCGGCAATCGACGATCGCATCGGCACGTACTCCGGCGGGATGAAGCGACGCCTCGATCTGGCCGCGGCGCTCGTCCATCAACCGGAGATCCTGTTCCTCGACGAGCCGACGACGGGTCTCGATCCGTCGAGTCGGGTGTCGCTGTGGGACGAGGTCCGCCGCCTCAACAGCGATCTGGGCACGACGATCTTCCTCACCACCCAGTACCTCGAGGAGGCCGACACCCTCGCCGCCCGCGTCGGCATCATCGACAAGGGCCGCATCGTCGCCGAGGGCACGCCCGAGGCGCTCAAGCGGTCCGTCGGCACCGACGTGATCGTC
>DATBKA010000144.1:0-1798 GCA_036556105.1 Ilumatobacteraceae bacterium
TTGCCGAGCGACTCGAAGTGCACCGGCTCGTCGTTGTACGAGTGGGTCACGGTCGCGCCCGTGCCGATGTTCTCGAGCTCGGTGCGCACGTGCCACTCACCGAGCTCGGGGTCACTGAGCAGTGGCGTGACGTAGACGCAACCGTCGAAGAAGTAGTGGGTCACCTGTGACCAGCGCGTCCGGCCAGCCTCGAGGATCGGCATGCCGCCGTGGACGAGGTTGGCCGACCAGATCAGCGCGTCGCCTGCCTTGGCGTGGAACTCGAGCCGCTCCAATCCATGGGCGGTGACGAGCTCCTGCTGCGCGGCCGCATACCGGTCGTAGTGGTCGAGGCCGAGCGGCAGCCCGAAACGTTGGAAGTATGGGTCGGGCAGCCGCTGCGAGCCCGGGTAGTAGAACAGCGGTCCGTTGCCGGCGTCGACGTCCTCCAGCGCGACCCAGACGCCACACATGTAGCGCGGCGGCAACGAGCTGAAGTGAACGGTGTCCGAGTGCGCGTCCTGCTGCGTTCCGAACTCGAAGTTGAGCGTCTGGAACGGCACCGGCTCGCGCCCGTACAGCGTTCGCAGCACGTCGAGAACGCGACCGTCGAGGGCGAGGGCGCGGACCGCGGGGCTGAACTTCCACGCGTCTTGCACGCGGCCCTTGCCCTCGAGCGAGCCGATCACCTCGTCGAGGATGTGCACGATCTGGTCCTTGCCGAGCACGTGGGGCAAGACCGCGAAGCCATCGCGGTGGTACTGCCTGGCCAGCTCGGCGACGTCGGGTGCCAGGTTTCGCTCGATGATCCCCGCTTCGAGCCAAGGCGACTCGACCCACGGTTCGGTGGTCCGCTCGGCGCTGGTCGCCACGGCGGAAGTGTACCGATCCTGGGCTCGGCCCTCAGTTGCTCGACGTTGCTTCGCTGAGCGCCTCGACCAGCGTGTTCCAAGCGAGGGTGGCGCACTTGATGCGCACCGGGAACTTGACGACGCCCTGCAGCGCCTCGAGATCGCCGAGCTTCACGTCGGCGTCGTCGGCAACGTCGCCGTTGCCGCTGGCATCCTCGATCGACATCATCCCTTTGAACCGCCGCACCAGAGCACGCACCTCGGGCACTGAGCGACCTTTGATCGCTTGGCTCATCATCGACGCCGAGCTCTGTGAGATCGAGCATCCTTGCCCGCCGACCTTGACGTCGGTGACCTTGTCGTCGTCGACCTGCAAGTACACGTCGATCTCGTCGCCGCACAGCGGGTTGTGACCGACGGCGTGGGCGGCCGGTGGCGGAAGCTCGCCACGATTGCGCGGGCTGCGATAGTGGTCGAGGATGATCTCCCGATACAGGTCTTCCAGGCCGGGCATGTGTTGGTCCTCCTCAGGGCTCTAGAAGCCGAAGATATCGCTGGCACCGTCGAGTGCATCGGACAGTGCGTCGACGTCGTGCTCGTCGTTGTAGATGTAGAAGCTCGCCCGGGCCGTGGCATTGACCTCCAACAGCCGCATCAACGGCTTGGCGCAGTGGTGGCCGGCGCGCAGGCAGACGTTGTTCTGGTCGAGGATCTGCGACAGGTCGTGTGGATGGATGTTGCGGAAGCCGAAGCTGAACGTGGCGCCGCGGACTTCGACGTTGGTCGGGCCGTGCAGGCAGATGTCGTCGCCGTACCGTTCGTTGAGTGCCGCCATCGTGTACGTGGCGATGTCCATCTCGTGGCGACGCACGTTGGCCATCCCCAAGTCCTCGAGGAAGTCGATCGCCGCATGGAGCCCGATGGCCTCGACGATCGGGGGAGTGCCGGCCTCGAACTTCGCCGGCAGC
>DATBKA010000145.1:0-9613 GCA_036556105.1 Ilumatobacteraceae bacterium
CGACTGGCACTTCGATCGCCGGTTGCTTCGCTCCTGCCACATCACGACCGTATTCGCCCGATGGCGACGGATTGTCGAAATCGGAGCAGGGTGTTCGTCGGAATCGTGGTGCAACGACCACGCACGAACATTGGAGGAGAGCAATGTCGAAGACCGATGACGCCAAGACCTGGGGGATGACTCACGCCGAGCGGGCGACGGTGGCCGACGTTCTGGCGACGCTGACCCCCGAGCAATGGGCCGCGCAATCCTGGTGCGGGCAGTGGACTGTTCGCCAGACCGCAGCCCACATCGTGACCGGTGCCGAGCAGACCGTGGCGAGGTTCACGAAGGGCATGGTCGCCAACGGCTTCCGCTTCAACACGATGATGGACCGCAACGCCAAGCGACTCGGGACGCGTCCGCCGGATGAGCTGATCGACCGGCTCCGGGCCCGCGTCAGCACGACCAACGGCCCGCCCGCACCGCCGCTGACGATGCTCGGCGAGATCGTCGTCCACGGCCACGACATCTGCCGCGCCCTGGGCGTCGCTTACGACACCGACCCTGTTGCGCTGCTGGCCTGTCTCGACATGTACAAGGTGGCCTCGTTCCCGCTCGGAACCAAGAAGCGGATCGAGGGACTTCGCTTGCGCGCCACCGACATCGACTGGGCACACGGTCAAGGACCGGAGGTGTCGGGCCCGGCGATCCCGCTGATGATGGCGATGACCGGCCGGCGAGGTGGCCTCGACGGTCTGTCCGGCGACGGCCTGGAGACGCTGCGGCGACGGATGACGAGTCGCGCCGGAGCTGCCGCTTGAGGACGGCATGTGAGAATCGGGAGCGTGCCCGACGCCAACTTCGAAGATCCACGACTGGCTCGCGTCCACGACCCGCTCGACCCCGACCGCAGCGATCTCGAGATCTACGCCGATCTGGTCAGCGAGCTCGGCGCCACCGCGGTGCTCGACGTCGGCTGCGGCACTGGATCGTTTGCGTGCCTGCTCGCTCGCCGAGGCATCCACGTGACCGCCGTCGACCCGGCACGCGCATCGCTGGATGTCGCCCGCTCGAAACCCGGTGCGGATTCCGTCGAGTGGCTGCTCGGCGACGCCACCGCGCTCCCTCCGCTGCGCGTCGACGCCGCGTTCATGACGGGAAACGTCGCCCAGGTGTTCCTCGAAGACGACGAGTGGGCGGCGACGTTGCGAGGCATCTGGTCTGCACTCCGGCCGGGCGGCATGCTCGTGTTCGAGACACGTGATCCGGCGCGGCGGGCATGGGAGCAGTGGACGCCCGAACTGACCCGCACCGCCGTCGACGTGCCCGGGCTCGGAGTCGTCGAGTCCTGGGAGGAGATCACTGCAGTCGACGGTCCGCTGGTGACGTTCCGGTCGATGACCGCGTTCCGACGCGACGATTTCGTCCTCGAGTCGATGTCGACATTGCGCTTCCGCGAGCGCCCCGAGATCGCAGAGTCGTTGATTCGAGCCGGCTACGAGATGGTGGATGTCCGCGATGCGCCGGACCGGCCGGGGCTCGAGTTCGTGTTCCTCGCCCGGCGGTCGGATTCACCTGCGCGGCGCGACGGTCACAGATCCACCGCCTCGGCGAGGAGCTGAACCGACCGCAACCGTGCCGCCACGCTGTCGGCCTGGTGCACGACCATCAGCTCGTCGGCGCGGGCGTGCGCAGCAAAGTCGTCGAGGTACGCCTTCACGACCGACGGCACGCCGACAGCGACGTACGTCATCATCTGTTCGACGTGCGCGGCTTGCGGCGAGCGGAGAATGCGGTCGACGTCGTCGTCGCTGAGAACCTCGCCGTCGCGACTGAACAGACTGCGGACACGGCGCCGGCGGGCGGCTACGAACTGCTGCTGGGCGCCGGCCTCCGTGTCGGCGGCGATCACGTTGACGCCGGCGATGACGTGCGGGTGGTCGAGCTCGGCGGACGGTTCGAAGCGACTGCGATAGATCTCGACCGCCTGGTGCAGTGCCTGCGGTGCGAAGTGCGAAGCGAACGCGAATGGCAGCCCGAGTGCCGCGGCCAGCTGAGCGCCGAACAAGGACGAGCCGAGGATGTACAACGGTACGTTCGTGCCTCGTCCGGGGATCGCGGTGACGTGCGGAATGGGCGAACGCTCGGAGAGGAACGCCTGCAGCTCGAGCACGTCTTGAGGAAATGCTTCCGCGGCAGCGGGATCGCGCCGTAGTGCCCGCGTCGTCAGCTGGTCGCTGCCGGGCGCCCGGCCGAGGCCGAGGTCGATGCGCCCTGGGTGGAGCGTGGCCAGCGTGCCGAACTGCTCGGCGATCACCAGTGGCGAGTGGTTGGGAAGCATGATGCCGCCGGCGCCCAAGCGGATGGTGGAGGTGTGCGCGGCGACGTGGGCGATCAAGACAGCTGTCGCCGAGGACGCGATCGACTCGATGTTGTGATGCTCGGCGTACCAGACGCGCCGGTAGCCAAGCTGCTCGGCGAGTTGGGCGAGGGCCACGGTTCCGTCGAGAGCATCGCCGATGGTCTCTGCCGACCCGACGGCGGCGAGATCGAGGATCGAGATCGTCGGCGACATCGGGTGCATTTCCTCCAGGGGGATAGCCGAGAACGTCACAGCGACGGTATCGGGCGCGGTTTGGTTGTCGCTGCTCCTATCGTGGAACGTCCCCTCGAACGAGAGATGAACCGATGAACGCCGTGGATGTGCGTCTCCAACCAACTGACGACCTTTCCGGCGACGACGCCTTCGCCATCCTCGGACTGCGCACGGAGCTGTTGGAGACCCTTGCCGGGCTGGGCTACGAGGAGCCGACACCGATCCAGCGGGAAACGATCCCGCACCTGCTCGCCGGCCACGACTTGCTCGGCCAAGCGGCGACCGGAACCGGCAAGACGGCCGCGTTCGCGCTCCCGATCCTGCAGATGATCGAACGCAACGCCTCGAACGACACGCTCGCCCTGATCCTGGTGCCGACGCGAGAGTTGGCAATGCAGGTCAGCGAAGCGATCTTCAGGTACGGGCGCGGCCTTGGCGTGCGCGTCACACCGGTGTACGGCGGGCAACCGATCTACCGGCAGCTGCAAGCCTTGGATCGCGGTTCACACGTCGTCGTCGGTACTCCGGGACGAGTTCTCGATCACATCGGACGCGGCTCGCTCGATCTCGACTCCGTCCGCACGGTCGTTCTCGACGAGGCCGACGAGATGCTCGACATGGGATTCGCCGACGACATCGACGCGATCCTTCAGGCGACGCCTCTGGAGCGCCAGACCGTCCTGTTCTCGGCCACCATGCCGGCGCGCATCACGGCGTTGGCGCGCAAGTACCAACGCGATCCGGTGCGGATCCAGATCGGCCGCGGCGAGGTCGCCAACGACACCGCTCTGGTGCGCCAGAGCGCGTACATCGTGCAGCGCTCGCACAAGCCGGCCGCGCTGGGTCGCATCCTCGACATCGAGTCGCCTCGGGCGACGCTCGTCTTCTGCCGCACACGGACCGAGGTCGACCAGCTGACGGAGACGATGAACGGCCGCGGCTACCGCGCCGAAGCGCTTCACGGAGGCATGGACCAACCGCAGCGCGATCGAGTGATGGGCCGCCTTCGCGACGGCACCGCGGAACTGCTCGTTGCCACCGACGTCGCCGCGCGCGGTTTGGATGTCGACACGCTCACCCACGTCGTCAACTACGACGTCCCTTCGGCTGCCGAGAGCTACGTGCACCGCATCGGCAGAGTCGGGCGCGCCGGTCGGCACGGCGTGGCCATCACGCTCGCCGAGCCGCGCGAGGAACGGCTGCTGCACAACATCGAGAAGTTGACGAAGCACAAGATCGCCATCGAACGCGTGCCGACCGTTGCCGACCTGCGCGCCGCGCAGATCGAGCAGACGGTTGGCGCGGTGCGCGAGGCGTTGTCGGCCGACGATCTCGACGACTACAACCAGGTCCTCAACGCGTTGGCGGGTGAGCACAACGTCCGCACCATCGCCTTGGCGGCGATCAAGATGGCTCACGAAGCTGGTGGGGCGACGATCGACGAAGCGGAGATCCCCGACTTCTCGCACAAGCTGGACCGCGGCGAACGGCGTACGGCGAAGACGAAAGAGAGGCCAGTCGCAGGGCGAGGTCGCGGCAGCGAACCCGTGGCTGCAACGGGATTCTTGTACGTCGCCCTCGGGCGCAAGGCGGGCGTGCGCCCGGGTGACCTCGTCGGTTGGATCGCCAACGAGGCCGATCTCAGTGGGCGCGACATCGGCCCGATCAGAATCACCGAGCGGTTTTCGATCGTCGGTGTGCCCGAGCCCCGTGTCGAAGCCGTCATCGCTGCCTTGCAGGGAGCGGCGTTGAAGGGCAAGCGAACGACGGTGCGGCGCTACACCGAATGATGTCTTATCTAGACTTAATAAAACCTTTCACCTGAGTTGCATTCCGAGTTTGACCGAACTAATGTTCGGTTTATGAGCTCGGCACCCGCCATCGACCTGATCACCGAGATCGTTGCGACTGATCTCGAGGCCGCCGACACCGAGTCTTGCCGCGCCGTGTTACACGGTTTGACGCGCCTGATCGCCTGGGCCGAAGCCACGAAGCTGGCGGTCGCCGATCGGCTCAACGCACTTCACGCCGCGTCAGCCGGGGTCGATCCGGGCCAAGTTGTTGCCGACGCGACCCGAGTCTCGTTGACGCAGGCGCTGCAGCCGTTCCAACGAGCCGAGACCACCAAGACGATGCCGATGTTCGGCAAGGCGCTCGCCGGTGGAGACGTCTCAACGGCGCACATCGATGTGTTGACCACAGCACTGGGCAAGCTCGACAAGCCGGGCCGCGACCGTTTCGTCTCCCGCGAGGGCTTCCTGGCCGACGTCGCCGTACGCGCGACTCCGACTGAGTTCGCCCGTACGGTGCGAGCAGAGGTCGTGCGGTCGCAGCGCGGCGACGGGATCGATCGTCTCCAACAGCAGAAGCGAGCAACCCTGTTGAAGACGTGGGTCGATCAGGGCACCGGGATGTGGTGCGTGAAGGGCGAGTTCGATCCGGAGACCGGGGCGCGGCTCCATCAGCGGATCATCTCCACCGTCGAGAAGCTGTTCCACGACGCCACGCCCGACACCGCTCCGATCGACGCGATGGCCAAGCAAGACCACCTCCGCGCCCTCGCCCTGGTGGCACTGGTGGATGGCGTCGGTGCCACAGCAGGTGGCGTTGACATGACGATCCTGATCGACGCCAAGACTCTGGTCGATGGTGCTCACGACGGATCGGTCATCGACATCGGTCTGCCCATCGACTTGCCGATCGACACGATCCGGCGGATGGCCTGCATCGCCGACGTCACTCCCGTGATCGTCGGAGCCGATGGGGTCTCACTGCAGATGGGGCTGACGACACGGTTGGCGACGCGGCAGCAGCGCCGGGCACTCCGGGCGATGTACCGGACGTGCGCCGTTCCCGGTTGCTGCGTCGGCTGGGATTACCTGGTCATCCACCACGTGAAGTACTACCGCAACCGCGGGCCGACCGACATCGAGAACTTGCTGCCTTTGTGCTCCAAGCACCACTGGTGCGCGCACGAGGGAGGTTGGAAGCTGCTGCTCGCCCGTGACCGAACGCTCACGATCGTCCGACCAGACGGGTCCACGTCCATCCATGGTCCACCGAAAGCCCTTGCGGCGTGATCGGCCATGTCCACACTTCAAGTCGAGAGGTCCAACTGATGAAGAATCATCTTCTTCGAACTGGCCGCCCTTGCTGCTTCACGAAACGCGGACCAAGTGTTCATGCGGCGGCAAGAGTCGCGAAACCTTGGTTCCGTACCGTGATCGCATGGATCCAGCCGTGATCGCGCCACGAACGCTCGTGCTCATCGACCCGTCCAGCCCACATGGTGAGGGCGGGCTCGACGTGCTGACCGCTGACGACCGAGCAGTCAGCCTGATGTTGACGGTCGACGGTCGATCGGCCAAGTCGCTGCGCGAGTTCGCCGAGTCCGAGCAGATCGACGTCTCGATGGCCGGCTTGATCTACCTCGACCAGGTGGTGTGCCGGCTCAGCTCGCACACCGACGACATCGAGACGATCTCGACGTCGGGCAGTAACCCGGTCACCGAGATCTTTCACGTGCTCGAACACCGTCACGTGAACCGGGTGATCGTTCCCTCCGGCTTGGCTGGGCTCGAAGGCGACAACCTGGCGACGCTGTTGCGGTTGTGTCCCGTGCCGGTGGTCGTCGCGTCTCGGGCCGGCGTCGAGGTCAAGGCCGACAGCGAGGGAGGCGGGACGGGCTTCCCCATCGCTTCGTGACCTCGCGCCGGCGCCGGGCTCACTCCGGCGTGTGGCAGACGGCCTCGACGTTGTTGCCGTCCGGGTCGCGGACGAAGGCGCCGTAGTAGTTCGGGTGGTACTCGGGCCACAGACGCGGCTCGTGCAGCACTTCGGCGCCGGCCGCGATCGCGGCCTCGAAGAAGGCCTGGACGGCACGGCGATCGGGCGCCGAGAAGGCGATGTGCGACTCACGGAACCCTTCCCCACTGTCGTGAGGACCGATCCAGAAGTCGGGCATCGGCGGCACTCCGTAGCCGATGACCTGGCCGAACTCCATGATCCGTTTGCCGCCCAGCGGCTCGAGGACGGCATCGTAGAACTGCGCGCTCCGCGCCGGATGCGTGCACTGGATCGAGAGGTGATCGAGCATCGACGCATCTTCTCACGTCGACCGATGCGCTGGTCCGGTCCAACGCGTCAGGCGGCGATGATCGCCTTCGTCGGGCTGGGGAGTTGGCGCCGCTCGATGACGTGATCGACGAGGCCATAGGCGACCGCCTGATCGCCGCGCACGATGTAGTCACGATCGATGTCGGCGACGATCCGCTCGGCAGGCTGCCCGGTCGCGGTGACGAGGATGTCGACCATGCGCCGGCGCATCTCGACCATCTCCGCCACGGCCAGCTCCATGTCGGTCGACTGCCCCTGGGCGCCGCCATGTGGCTGGTGGATCAGCACCCGCGCATTGGGGAGGGCGTAGCGCTTGCCTGGGGTGCCGGCGGCGAGGAGCACGGCAGCCGCCGATGCGGCCTGGCCGACGCAGATCGTGGCAACGTCAGCGGCGATGTAGCGCATCGTGTCGTGGATCGCGAACAGCCCGTTCATGTCGCCGCCGGGGCTGTTGATGTAGATGGCGATGTCGGCGTCGGGGTTCTCGCTCTCCAGGTGCAGCAACTGGGCGATGACGAGATTGGTGACGTTGTCGTCGATGGCCGCACCGAGGAAGACGATGCGGTTGACGAGCAGGCGCGAATAGATGTCGAAGGCCCGCTCCCCTCGACTGGTGGTCTCGATCACCGTTGGAACCAGCATGTGCACCTCGATCCGTGTGGCCTGATGTGCAACTGCAGAGTTGCACTTCGGTCACGATAACGGACTGACGGGAGATGTGCAACCGGATAGTTGCGCACTAGGATGCGTCCATGCCGGTGCCAGAACAACAACAGATGCACGAGCTCCCCGTGATCGAGCGCTCCACGGAGCTCGACCTCGACCTCGACCAGGTCTGGGAACTGATCTCGACCGCGGCAGGCTGGGCGTCGTGGCTCGTCGACGAAGCCGACGTCAACGTCGCGCCCGGAGAGGAAGGTTCGGCGTGCGACGACGAGCGACGGCGCGACGTGCGGATCGAGTCGATCGTCGAGCGGCGGCAGGTGACGTTCTCGTGGTGGGATCGTGATGATCCGGCGTCGGCGTCACGAGTGCAGCTGGCGATCGTCGAGCTGCCAAACGGAGGCTCGCGCCTCGACGTCTCCGAGCGCTTCGTCGGCCGCGCCATGCACGCGACGCGGGCCATGGACACCAGCTTCAGCAGTTCGATGGCGAAGCGCTGGGAGGTCAAACTGGTGCTGCTGTGCGTGCTGGCGCTGCCCTCGCTCGTCACCGCGTGAGCCGAACCGCGGCGACGCCGGCCTCGCCGCAGCCCACAGCGGGTGCGCTCGACGTCTTGTTCGGGGCGTTGGCCGACCCGACTCGCCGACAAATCGTCGAACGGCTGTTGACCAGTGGTCCGGCAACGGCAACCGCACTCGCCGATGGAGGACCGTTGACCCGGCAGGCGGTCGTCAAGCACCTCCAGGTGCTGGAAGGCGCCGGTCTGTTGGCCCACGAGCGCCACGGTCGGGAGGTGCGCTACCGGGTCACGCCGGAGCCGCTGGCCACGGCGGTCTCGTGGATCGTCGACACAGCGGGTCAGTGGGACCGTCGCCTCGAACGGCTGCGCAAGGTAACGAAGTGACCGTTCGCGGCACTCCGTCTCGTCACATGCGCGGCACGACGGAGAAGGCAATCGCAGCCATGTGCGTGCCCGCGCCGGCGATGGTCAGCATGTGGAAGACCTCGTGGAAGCCGAAGACCCGCGGCCATGGATCGGGACGCTTGATCGCGTAGACCACCGCTCCGGTCGTGTACGGCACCCCGCCGCCGATGACCAGCCCAAAGCCGACACCGCCCAACCCGCGATACAGCTGCGGCAACGCCAGCAGCGCCGACCAGCCGACGACGACGTAGATCGCCGTGAACAACGAGCGCGGTGCCTTGAGCCGCGGGAACCTCCCGGGCAACCACTCGACGACGACGCCGAGCATCGCCCCGCCCCACGCCGAGCCGAGCACGGCAGGCTTCTGCCAACCGTGCAACGCCGTGGCCATCACCGGCGTGTACGTACCGACGATGGCGAGAAAGATCGCCGAATGGTCGAGGCGACTCATCACCGACCTGCCCCGACCTCTCCACGGAAGCCGGTGATACAGCGACGACACGCCGAACATCGTCAACGTGCCGAACACGTAGATGCCCAGCCAGAGGCGCTGGCTCCTGGAGACGTTCGCTGTCGAGACGGCGTTGGCGAGGATCAGCGCGCCCAGCACGGCGACCGCCGTGAATGCGACGAGATGCGACCAGCCACGCAGCAGCGGCTTGGTGAGCGGTGCCGGCTGTGCCACTGCGCCCACCGAATCCATGGCGTGACGGTACCGAGCGTTGCGGGCGTCCGCGCCGCGGCCTCGCGCCGCCCGACCGCCCTCCCCGAACGCATCGTGGAATCCATGGCCATCTCGGCGAGAATGGCGGCCGTGAACGCCGTCAACGCCGCCAACTCAGTGAATCCCGCCACCGAGCAGGGAGCTGGGGCGGCCGACGCGCCGGATCTGCCCAGCGGTGCCGGACTCGACTTCGTCCGCGAGTTGGTGCGCGCCGACATCGAGGCAGGCACGTTCGGCGGTCGGGTGCAGACCCGCTTCCCACCGGAACCGAACGGGTACCTGCACATCGGTCACGCCAAGGCGATCTCGATCGACTACGGCATCGCCGCCGAGTTCGGCGGGGTGTGCAACCTGCGCTTCGACGACACCAACCCCGACACCGAAGACATCGAGTTCGCCGGTTCGATCATCGACGACCTGACCTGGCTGGGCTTTCCACCGGGCGAGGCGCTCTACGCGTCCGACTACTTCGAGCAGCTGTACGAGTGGGCCGAGCACTTGGTGTCGCAAGGGCTCGCCTACGTCGACGACCAGGACGGCGAGACCATCTCCGCGCAGCGCGGCGGATACGGCAATCCCGGGATCGAGAGCCCGTATCGCGACCGGT